>JBAZIG010000050.1:0-7602 GCA_041651955.1 Minisyncoccota bacterium
CAACAGAAAATCTTCAATATTAATATACTGAATGCCGCGCTCGTCAGTCCAAGGCAGTATGTCGTCTTTTACGATGACCATTTTGGTATATGAATCGTCAATGCGGTTGAGAGAGTTGACTTCTTGCTGTATATAAAGCTTTTGAGAAGCAATTAAAATGAGCAAATTGCCGATTATTGTCGCGAAATGATGTCAGATGATTACGAGAAGGTATAAGAGCATCTGAGAATATTTTTTCATGAAATTAAATTTGAACGAATTTTTTTTGTGAATGTCTGAAAAACGTAAACCTATTTGCCAGTATCATAAAGGTCCTCTCTATATTATCCCATAAATTCAGACCACAGGGTTGTAATAAACGGTTGTAATAAACGGACTATATCCACCCACCCAGAACGCTGATATCCTTTCACTATTCCTTTGTTAGTTGATCAAGGTAACTCATGATTACATAACTATCTCGTTTTTTTCGGAAGGAGTCTCCTTCTAAAACAAATCTTTGTACTGTATACACGATCTTCGAATGACAGTTTAAGTTCCTTTAACGTCCATTCTGATAATGATATCCTCGTTTATAAATATTCTAACCATCCTGAACAGGTAAATTGGAATCCTATGATCAAAAATTTTTAAATCGTTGTTGAATCGCTGTGATTAAGTTTGTCTTGGGATGAAGATTTATCATTATACAACAATTGAATCTCTTGCTCTTATCCTTAAGAATAAGACTCTTTTGTTTAATCGGCTTGACTGTGTGGACGATATTGAGGAAGGGAGTGTTATGTCCTCGGGGATAAATATTGGTCAGTATGTGTTTGTGTCCTGCTGGACGGAATCTGCAGAAGAAAGTATTCCTCTATGGAAAATGTATGCAGGCAATAAGATGGGAGTGCGAATCGGCTTAGAAAGGAACATGTTCAAGCAGTATTTAGTTCAGAATCCTCGTTTGGGAGGGCAACAAGCGTTCGGCAGTATGCATATGTATATTCCACCTGAAGAATTGGAGAATCCTGATTATTTCATCTTCCCTATCCATAACATAGAAGAAGATTTCTTCTGTCGAAAGGTGCAGTATGTGGAAGATGTGAATGAGAAGACACGGAATACTGTTATCATCACGCCGACTGGACAAGACAAAGTAAATGCAACCATTTCTTTCGGAGAAATAGGGCGTTACAAACATAAACGCTGGTCCTTTCAGAATGAGACCCGCTTTGTAATAACAATATCTCCGTTTAATCCGTTTTTCTCCAAACCAGAAGAAGTTGCAACCGTTGCTTTGAATTCCTATATGCAAAATAAGATCATCTGCTTCGATAAATATTTTCTGCATTTGGACTTGACCGTTCTTGCCAACATAGAAATAACCCTTAGCCCAAATGCTACGGAAGGTCAACGCGTGATTGTTGAATCCCTCACCAGACAATACGCACCCAACGGCACAATCAAACCCAGCTCTTTGGGGCACCTCGTGAAGATTTAGTTTTGGTTCACTGAATATTGACAATACCCAAGTCCAAGCTGCTCTTGTGTATAGACGAATGTCTGCAATCAACGTAAAATTTTTAAGAATTCTTTTTCGAGAAAAACCGCATGGTGATAGATCGCAAGATCCTTGATGAACTTACCGTCTTGGTTCAGTCATCACCTCGTCTTAGAATGCACTACGATATGCGCACAACTCTAGCTGACGGCTCGCTTTTTGATGAGATGATTTAATGATATGTGATTTATGGGATTGAGTTCAAATATTCTTTGGCATATGACAAATAGGAAGGCCTTTTTCTCAATTTTGAAGAGCCAGGAGTTGAGGTATTCATATAGTTTGGAAAGGGTAATGCCTATCCCGCAAGGCGTAGCATTTCCAATGATAAGTATGTGCGATCTTCCTTTCTCAGAAATAGCAACAACAAAATGGTCTTATGGTAATTATGCTATTGGCTTATCTAGAGAATGGGGACTTAAGAAAGGCTTCTCTCCAGTTTGGTATAGTGATTATGACTCTAGAATGTTGCGTGAGCTGGGCAAACTATTTGAAGAAACCGGAGCGTCTGACAATGGGAAATATTTTGACTCGTCAATATACCTTTTTTCCAACGTAAAATTTGTTCAAGCCCCTCTTAAAACTTCGAAAAAGCAATTTAAGAACTATAGGTTCTATGATGAACGTGAGTATAGACTGGTGCCGTATCTTGAGGAAACGTATAAGCTTGGTTATCGGTCTTTTTTGATGGTAAAAGCTTATGAACTATATAAAGAAGACAAAGGTAGTTCTCTGTTGGACTATGGCGTGGACTTTAGCTTTGAGGATGTGCGCTACTTGATTGTGAAAAGTTATTCAAATGTTAGGGAGGTCAAGGCTTTACTATCAAAGCATAAAAATGCTGAACACATTATTGTTGTCACCAAGAAGGATGTTCTTGAAGATTTCATTGGTACTGAGCATAATGAAGAGATTCTCCTTTCGGCTGAACAGTTTAATTATGCGGGTACACAACCTCACGTTGATAGAATGTCTGATATGAATAGGGAAGCATTGAAGGAAAGACGTAAAATAAAGGATGATGAGGCTTAGCGTTTCGGTACGGATGGGATTCGGAGCTCTATATTCGTCTGAGCAATGTGCTACGTGCATATCGCTTAAAAAGTCTTTAGTGGGTGCTGCCGGACGGCTGCCGAAGCATACTGTGCCGGCTGCTTAAGAAAACAAAAAATTCAAGAATGAACGAAAAAGTCCATTTCTATTCACCCGGTGACATGAGTTCATACTACAGTTTGAAGAAGGCGACTCCTGTAATTGAGTCGTTTTCAGAAGATAAAGTGTATGCAGATATAAATGAGGTTATAGAATTGTACCATATCCGCCAATTTATTGATAATGGTATTACTCTTAAGGACTGGAGCGAGGATTTCATTACAAAGACTGGATGTTTCAACAAAAAAATTGCAAATTTCTTTAAGAGCATTGATCAGAATCATTTAGTCACAATCTACAATTCTGTAGAGTTTGACTACAAAGAAACCTTCTGGAAGATAATTGATGCTTTTGACATTAAGGGCATCTTGAATGAGGAGAATCTAAAAGCTGTTGCTAAAGGTGACCAATTCACTTTGCGCTTTATCTTGAGGTGTGGCAAAATAGTAAAACAGAACAATAAAATTCTTTCAGAATTGCTAAAAAAACACGAAAAGACAGCTGAATGGTTACTCGACCATTATGTGGCTAAACATGATATGATCCCTAAAGAGCCTGTCTTTTTCCCTTCCGCAATATCTCTAGTAGAGAAAGAGGAAATAATAAGCAAGTATCTTGATAGAGGCTTGGATACAAATCTGAATTATGTGCAGTTGGTGATTAATGCTAAGGATGACAAAGTCAATTTTGCAATAAGCTCAAGGACACGCTTGAAAGCTCAAAAACTTGAGCAGGAACTGATTCAGCATTATTTCAAGCCTGAAATGGGCATGCCGATCCGTACTTCTGTGGAGATGTCAAGAGAAGAGGGTATAGAACCAGTCTTTTGCTATACTACTGAAGAAGGCTTTATAGTTTGCAAGTATGATGCAAATCTGATAGATAAACTAAGTAATTCGGACATTATTTACTTTTTCCAGTATGGCTTTGAGTATCTCACAAGAATGGGTTTCATCAATCTGATAAGCATGAGTAGCGAGGAAGGTGTTATGGAGAGGGATATGGGCTTGTCAGCAAAGGATACTTATAGAGAGAACATTGATTTCAAAATTAAAGACCAGCTTGCTGTTGTTCAGATGGCTGCTATGATTAATATTTTGAAGGAAACTAGCAAAAGAGTAGAAGATGCAATAATGTCTTTTTACGAAGATCACTTGAGAGAGAAATATGGGTATCCTGCTCAGAAGATAACAGTTCCAATTGCGGAAGGCTCTTATGTAGAAAAGATTAGAGCCCTGGCTCCTGAGATGGATGCGGTGGTTAAGCAGTATAATCTGTACTCGAAGGAAGGTGAAATTGATCCAGAACTGTTGGCTTTGGAATCATCAATCAAGGTTACTGATTCGGCTAGTTGTGTGGATAAGAAATATTTCGTGGTCAATGAGAGCAATACGGATTTGAAGATGTTATTTTATCTTTTGATGGGAGACCAGAGTATGTTGAGTTATGTAGAGCCCTATAAGGCAGAGCACCATCATACTTTTTTTTCGCTTTTGACAACGATGAAACCAATTGACTGCTCAAAATATGAACATTGGCAATTAAATAGGTTGCAGCCCTTGATTGATAAAGGTATCGTAAAGATTGGTGAAAATTCAATACTGCAAGTCCTTGATTGGCCAAAAATAGTTATCCTTCAACATTTGTATAAATTTAAAGCTTGTCCATTTTGGTATTACCCAGTTGAGATGCAAAAAGCAATCCTGGAAATGGAAGAAGTCGGATGGGTGTCATGTTGCAATAAACTCTTGACCCCTGAAGAACAGAAGTATTTCAGTTTTGTACTGAACAATGAAAAGTATACCAATGCATATGCAATAAGGAACCATTATGCACATGGGAGCAATGCCCCTGCTGATTTTGAGGAGCAACATGAAATAGCATACACAAGGTTGCTGATGATGTTTGTTCTCTTGTTGCTTAAAATTGACGATGATCTGTCAATAATGGTGGCATTAGAGAATAACACCGTAAAGAGTTTAAAGTATGGAAGAGGAGAAAGATAAGTTGATTGTGTATACTCAGGATGATATCCGTTCCCGACTAGATGGATGAAGTGGTCGCAAATTGTGACCGGTTGCAAATGTTGAAACATTCTTCAACTCTTACATTTGTTTTACGGAGCAGGGCGTAACAAAGTTGTCGGCTACACTCAATAGCGATGTGGTTTTTGAGAGGCATCACCTTTAAGGAAAACTGTCTCGACATCCGCAACACCTGTGCCATAGACATCCACAAAGAATTCCTCACCCTCACCCTCAACCTCTCCTCCCTAAAATCCTCCGGTACCCTTATCTACGACGTCAAAGGCATCCTCCCCGCAAACATCAACGACAGCCGGTTATAAAACAAATCCTATCATGAAATTCTTCATCGACACAGCCAACCTTTCCCAGATCCGGGAGGCGCGGGATCTGGGGATTCTGGACGGAGTAACCACCAACCCGTCCCTGATGGCCCGGGAGAACATTTATTTTAAAGTTATTTAAGGCAGCCTGCACATTGAAAAGGGGAAGCTCGTTCCGCGGAGGGAGGGACCCGGTTGCGTAAGCAACTGGGAGGCCTTCCCCGATCAATGGTGCAGCTGCCGTCAACCACGGAACTGGACGGAATGCTTGCCGAGGCAGCGGAACTGGCCTCGGTCCACAAGAACATAGTGGTGAAGATCCCCTGCACGGCGGAAGGGATCAAGGCCATAAAGGCCCTCTCGGCAAAAAACAATTCCACCAACTGCACAATGGTCTTCAACGCGGGACAGGCCGTGCTGGCAGCCAAAGCCGGTGCCAGGTACGTCTCGCCCTTTGTAGGGAGGCTGGCCGCATCCATCCGACATACCCGTCACATCATTGACTGCATGGAAGCCGGGGCCCACGTAGTCACCTGCCCGCTAAAGCCCATCCTGGGCCTGCTGGACCATCCTCTCACCGAAAAAGGCCTCGCCCAGTTTGTGGAAGATGCCGGGAAGATGATCTGATCATTTAAGGCAGCCTGCATGAACAAACGCAAGGTGGCTATTTGAAAGGCATAAAGCCAGAAACTATAGAAGATGGTCAGCTAAAGGAAAATTGAAATAATGGAAATAAATGTAACAGCGAAAATTGGGGATCGGTTTACACATGGTTTACAGGAAGTTCTTTCTGTAATTGATCAAATCAATCAAAGCCATGATGATGAAGATATTTTAGTTTTTTCCGAAAATATCTTTATTACTCCATTATTTATACTTCCTCTGATGGTTTATATAAGTGGTTGTAATAAAGAAATACGATATCGTTATACGAATAATTATTTGGATACAATCTGCTTTGGGACTGGTGGTATAATTCCTGAAAAAATAGGGACTAATGAATTCAATCAATTGTTGAATAAATGCTCATCAAAGACATATATTCCAATAATAAGTTTTCCAACCAGTGTTAACTATACAAAAGAGAGAAATGGAGTAATATCTACAATTGAGGATATATTATCTAATCAGTCAAAATTGCAACCAAATATTACACGAGGGCTTAAGTATTTGATTGGTGAGATTGTAGATAATATTGTTGAACATTCTGAATCAGAAAGAGGTTATATATTTACTCAGTACTTTCCTAGAAAGAGATATTTGGATGTATGTATTGCAGATAGAGGCATCACTTTATTGGGTAGCTATCGAAAAATGACAGGTAATACGATTGAAGATCATTTATCTGCAATGAAAGCAGCTAATCAAGGTATTTCAACTAAAAATTTACCAGATGCAGAAAATCGCGGTTATGGAATTCTGACCTCAAAAAAAATGATTATTGGAGGTCTGTCTGGGAATTTCATCATGCTTTCCGGGAATGCTCTTTATTTAAAGTCCAGAGAAGTTGATCAAAGTACAGCTTTACCTGATATTGTTAATTGGCAAGGAACAATAGTGGCTATGCGTATTCCTTATGTAAATAAGCGCTTTGACTATATAGATTTTGTGGAATAACAATTATGTAGTAGTTTTGCATTATGCGAGAAAAAATTATTGATATCACAGAATTATTTAGCAAGGATTTGAAATCCAGATCCGTGGCTCGAGAACTGCGTGATATGATAATTAATGAAAAAAGCACGAGAGTTAAAATCAATTTTGACAGTGTTAATTTTATAACACGAAGTTTTATGGATGAATTCTATAACGTTATTGTTACTAATAAGAATTTTGACATAGAATTGATAAACCTCTCACCGGAAATGGAAGCTATGTTGGATGCTGTAAAATCCACTCAGCATAAATCAAAAAAAATAACAGAAAAGAAAATCTCTGGCACTGACTTGAAATTTTCCACTATCTCTGAAGCAAATAAATATCTTAAAGCTTTATCATTCTGATAATTTATTAACACATGAAAGCTTCTATTGAATCCATCATTCGCAACGAAATACGACCGGGACACATTTTCGATGCACATACAATCATTGACTTCTATATAACATTTTTTAACATACTGCAGCAGAGAGCTTTGCGTTAAGCCTGTCCAACGCCCGCTGCGTGCGTTGGATTTTCATTGTAAGAAATTCCTTTTCGTCAAGTCCAACCTTTGTCTCATCATAGGCACACTTGTTCCTTACCATCACGTAGAAGATTCTGGCCATTTTGTGTGCAGTTGCGACAATGGCCTGCATGTGGCCTCCTCGAGATTTGATTCTTCGGAAGTAATAACCCATAGGATTCTTTGCATCCTTCAAGGCGTTTGCGCAAAGGCGAAAAATCTGTCCCACCGGATTCTTCCTTTTGGGAACTCTGCTTGACAGAAGTTTCCCTCCGGAGATTTTGTTGTTCGGAACAATGTTGCACCATTTGCAGAACTTCTCCGGGGTGTCGAGCTTCAAAACAAAGTTGTGACCAAGTTCACCAATCAACTGAAGAACTGAGCCGACACTCATTC
>JBAZIG010000051.1:0-7552 GCA_041651955.1 Minisyncoccota bacterium
TATGAGATCATCCGTGCCGGCAATGGCCCGATGCCCACCGAAACCGACCGTGTGAAGGTGCATTATCACGGCACCCTGATCGACGGTACCGTGTTTGACAGCAGCGTTGATCGTGGTGAGCCAGCCACCTTTGGTGTGACACAGGTGATTGCCGGCTGGACGGAAGCCCTCAAGCTGATGCCGGTAGGATCGAAGTGGAGACTCTATGTTCCGTATGATCTCGCTTATGGCTCTGCCGACCGTGGCACCATCAAGCCTTTCTCCAACCTGATCTTCGACGTGGAACTACTCGCTATCGAGAAATAAAGAAATTGAGACGTAGGATTTAAATGAACCACCCTTCGGGGTGGTTTTTTTGTGGAAAATTTTGCTGACTTTTTGTGAAATATAAGCCCATCAATGCTGTCTTTTTCACATTGATAATGTTTATATGATAGAATTAATTACGGAAATGCGACATTTTGTTTGCATAATGTTTTTCATTGATGTATATTTGCATTCGTTTTGATTGAAGCCGGTTGTCTTTTATACAAATGTTAAAATTTATGAGATGGGATCACCACCTGTGTATTCAATTTGGGAGAAAATGCAAGTTTAAGCAGGGGAATTCTTCTCATTTGACATTTATTTTTAAAAAAAGGTTCAAAATATTATACATTTAAAATAAATAGTATATATTTGTGTGTTAGTAGTTGTTTGAATTGTATGTTAATAAGGGTAAAGATGTGAAAAGAACTAAAATCTTTCAGATACTTACCGGTATACTGAAATAAACCACAAAATTCCAACATATTTCAGATATAGATTGAATAATAAGATTGAATAGTAAAAGTGTTTAATTAAAAAGTAGAGTTTATGAAAAGAAAACTAATGATGTTTTTATCCCTTTTCTTTCTGGGAATCGGGATTATCACTGCTCAGACACAGGTACGAGGTACTGTTGTGGATGACACAGGAGAGCCGGTAATCGGTGCTACCATACAGGTTAAAGGAACCACACAGGGCACGGTGACTGATATTGACGGTAATTTCTCACTGTCCGCTCCTACTGGAGGTACGCTTGTCATTTCTTATGTGGGATATGAGACACAAGAAGTTGCAGTGAGTTCAAGAGTTAGTGTAACATTGTCACCAGACACCCAGCTTTTGGAAGAAGTGGTGATCGTGGGAGCCATGGGTATTTCCCGTCCCCCAAGATCTGCTGGATTTGGACAATCCGTTGTTGATCCGAGCGATGCCATACAGAAAGCTGAACCAGATTTGTTTAGATCATTAGATGGGAAAATTCCTGGTGTTCAGGTTGGAGCCTCTTCTGCAACGGCAGGTAGTGCCACCAAGGTGCTGATTAGAGGAAACTCCTCATTTTTGGGTAACAATGACCCGTTATATGTAGTGGATGGTGTCCCCTATAGCAATAGTGAAGTTACTACCGGAAGCAGGTTGACTACAGCTGGTGCGTATGGGACCGGTATCTCGACATTGGATCCCAATGATATTGAAAGTATGACAGTATTGAAGGGAGCTGCTGCAGCTGCGTTGTATGGCAGCCGTGCTGCTAACGGAGTGGTTCTGGTGACCACCAAAGCGGGTAGTAAACGAGTGCGTCCTTCACAAAAGAAGTTTGAGGTTACCCTTACTTCCTCCTATACGACTGAAACGATTGCCTCATTACCTGACTATCAAAATTCATATGGGCAGGGAAGTAATTTCCTCTATTCGAATGCAAATGGTTCATGGGGGCCTGCTTTCGGTTCCAGTGTAGAGACGATACCTCTTTATCCGAATTATAGGAATGCGTTTCCAGATTGGGAAACCACCATTCCTTATCAGGCATTTCCGAACAATGTGAAAGATTTGTTCAGAACCGGAGGAATCTTTGACAACTCGGTAAATGTGATGAGTTACAATGACAAAGGCAGCTTTAGTACCACTGTGTCCAGACTGTCACAGGATGGATATATCCCACATTCTGCTTTTGAACGTACCTCGTTCAGTGTGGGTGGGAATCAGAAACTGGACAATGGCCTAGTAGTAGGAGGAACGCTTTCCTACTCCAGAACAATCCAGGATGGACCATTCTTTGGCGCTGGTAATTATGGCGGATCGGTGAGTTCTTTTGCGCGTGCCATGCTTATTCCGCGAAATGTGGATATGGTAGGTCTGCCGTTTGAAACCGCTGATGGTCGAAATCTGATGGCCTTCGGAGGTGTGGATAATCCTTTGTGGTCCTGGAAGTACAATACGATTAACACGGTGATGGATCGTACGGTCAGCACCATGAATGCAGGATATGATTTTTCTGACTGGTTATCTGCAAGCTATCAGTTTGGATGGAACCAGTATGAGATGGACCGTAAACAGGTGATCAATATTGGATCAGTAGGTCCTGAAGCATTCCCGGGTAAGGGTCAGATTATCAATGATAACTATACAACACAGGAACTGGAGTCTAACTTGAATCTTACCTTCAAGCACAAGTTTGAGGAAGATTACGATTTGAGGGTTACCGTTGGTCACAATATCAATCAGCGTACTACTCACCGAGCAGGACAAGTTGGTAATCAGATGATATTCAAAGGTATATACAACGTTGACAACACCCAGGAACAGACAGCCTCAGAATCTATCTCAAAAAGAAGGTTATGGGCCATCTATGCCGATGCAATGTTGGGTTACAAGAACTATGCCTTCCTGAATCTCACATTACGTAATGACCACTCGTCAACCCTTCCTACGGAGCACAGCAGCTATTTCTATCCTGCCGTAACCGGTTCCTTCGTCTTTACTGATGCGCTGGGCATTGATCCCGACATCATGAATTTTGGTAAAGTACGTTTGGCATGGGGGCGTGTGGGTAACGATGCGGGTCCCTACTATGTGAATGGTACTTATCTGCAGGACACTCCTTTTGCCGGTAACCCCATCATGTTGCTGCCTACAACTTCATTCGATCCGGAACTGAAGCCTGAGTTTACCACAGAGGGAGAAGCAGGTGCTGAGTTGAATTTCTTCCAGGATAGAATTGGGATTGATTTTACATGGTACAATCGATCTACTACCAATCAGATTGCACCTTTGAGTTTACCCTCTTCAACCGGTTCAAGAACCTACTATACCAATTTTGGAGAATTGAACAACAAGGGAGTGGAGCTCGGTCTCACCTTGGTTCCCATCCGACTTGCAAATTCATTCAAATGGGATATCTTCACCACCTTCACCAAGAACAAGAGTAATGTTGTCTCTTTGATTGAAGGCATTGAGCAAATCACCCTCTCCACTGGTTCCACATCAGAGCCGCAACCCACTCTCAAACCGGGTCTTCCTTACGGATTTCTCAGGGGTACTGTCATAGCTCGCGACGATGAGGGTAACATGCTGATCAACCCGAACAGTGGAGCCTATATCGAGAATGATGAACTGGGAGACTTAGGTGATCCCTATCCTGACTTTAAGACCGCCATTAACAATACATTCTCATATAAGGGTATCACATTAAATGTGCTATTCGATGCAAGAGTTGGCGGAATTCTTATCTCCGGCCCCGCTTCTGATATGTTGGGCCGTGGTGTGACCAAAGATACCGAGGACCGCTTGGGATCTCGTATTCTGCCGGGCGTACTGGGTGACCCCAACACATTGGAACCGATTCTTGACGGAAACGGGAATAAAATACAAAATACGCTGCAGTTATCTGAAAACGATTTGTGGTTCTCTCCTTCTGAGGGAAATACATTCTCAATCAATAGTGTAGATGAGTTTCAGGCTTTCGATGCGACTGTGTTCCGTTTGAGCGAGATATCACTTGGCTACGACTTGCCAAAAAAATGGTTACGCAATACCTTTATAGGTTCAGCCAATATCTCATTAATTGCAAGGAACATCTGGTACTTTGCTCCCGGATTTCCCAAGTATACCAATTATGATCCGGGATCCAATGCCTTTGGTAGTGGTAACGTACAGGGTATTGACCGTGAAAGTGCACCTTCCACGCGTAGAATTGGCGTAAATGCGAAACTCACATTCTGATAACGAATAAAATTGAATATAATATGAAAAAAATAGTGAAACTTTTTTGGGCATTAGCTATTCTGTTATATCTTGGTAGTTGTACAGAAGATTACCTTGATGTTAACAAGGATCCTAACAGTCCAACAACCCCGGAACTGAATCAGCTTCTATCGGGGAGTCAGTACTTCATGGTACAGGCAATTAGTCAGGGTAATTTTGTAGGGGAAGGTCTCGCATCATACGTGCATCATCTCGTTTCGCGTGAGGTGCAGAATTATGGAATGACACCCGGGGCAAATAATCCCTATAATACCTGGAATTATTTGTATACCTACGTGCTTACCGATTATGATGCCATTATTGCCAATGCCGAGCCTGAAGATAATCTCATTTATGCCGGTATAGCCAGGACTCTTAAGGCCTATGCCTTTTCCGTAATGGTGGACCTGTGGGGTGATGTGCCTTACTCGGAATTTAATGTTCCGGGACAGACTGCTCCCAGTCCGGATAGCAGTAAGGATATCTACAATGCCTTGATTACTCTCTTGGAGGAAGGCAAATCAAATTTGACTGCGGATGCTGCAAATACGCTGAGGCCGGGCAAGGATGATTTCTTCTATGCTGGAGATGCTGCCAAATGGGTCCGATTGAACAACACTATCAAATTGAAGCTGTTGCTGCAGTCGCGCAAGTCAAAATCTGATATTACCGACTGGCAAAACAAGTTCAATGCTCTCATCTCTGAAAATGCCTTTATCAATGATGGAGAAGACTTTCAGTTTTGGTATACCAGTACGACCAGTCCGGCGGATGAACGTCACCCCGCTTATTCCTCACTAGCTGGCCAGCACACCCATTTTATCAGTCCCTATTTCTATGAGACAATGATGGGGCAAACCTATAACACAACGGACAATCCCTTCTCTGGTATTGAAGATCCCCGTGTGCCTTACTATTTCTATAATCAGTTGCCTGATGGCTCCAGAACAGATACGGAAAGTCCGCACGAATATCGAAACGGCAATTTTGTTTCAATCTTCTTCGCCACAACCGGTCCAAATTCTGCCGGCAGCAATGACCATTCCTACACCAAGTATGGGATTTATCCGATAGGAGGAATCTATGACAATGGAACCGGTGGACGTGTAAATCCATCAAGTGGGACAGTAGGGACAGGAATAGCTCCTCATAAAATCATCACTTATGCCACACTGAAGTTTATGCTGGCTGAGCTGGCCCTTGCGGGTGAAACCACTGGGGATGCAGCCGTACTCTTGGAGGAAGCAATTGAAGCAGCAATTGATCATGTGCACAGTGTGGTGGATAAGAACGCAACTGCTAATAATAATGCTCCTAAAATCGCCGCGGTGGATAGAGAGTTTTTTGTCAATGCAATTTTGACGAGATTTAATGCAGCAAATGCTGAAGGGAAGATGCGAATCCTCATGACACAAAAATGGATTCATAACTTTATGAGCCCTATTGATGTCTATACTGATTACAGGCGTACCGGTTATCCCCTGTTTTTTGATCCAAACAAGACACAGGATCCCGGTTTTGGAGTAAACCCCACAGTCACAGAACGATCTGATGCCAGGGTACCGATCTCCAATCTGGCCTCTTTCCCTCGGTCACTTTATTATCCGACCAATTCGGAAACCGAGTTAAATCCAAATATGACACAGAAAACCAATTTGTCTACTCCATTTGTGTTCTGGGATAAATAATCAATTTAAAGAGAAAGCAATATGAAAAAAGTATATTTATTATTTATCACCCTTTCCCTTTTGATGTTAGGGTATAGCTGTAGCAAGGAGCTCCCATATCCAATTGATGACGTGAAGCGTGGAGTGGTGATTGACATTGTTCGTGCTGAGGGCTCGGATGGTGTATTGTACAGGGATGAAACCGGTGGCAACTACAAGGTGAAACTGACCATTCCTGAACAGCAAGGCGATTATTCTTTTATGAAGCATGCACAATTGCTTGCGGTTTTTCAGGGATTAGATGGTACGATCACTACAAAAGTGGTGGAAGACAATATCACCGAATTCCCAAAAGAAATCTCAATCAATATTGGGCAGGTGTATGGTCTGTTCGGACTTACTGCCCCAGCAATTGGTGAGGTTCTTTATCTTACCACCAATGTGGTACTGGAAGACGGTTATGTGATCCCCGGATGGACCGAAGAGATGGGGTACAACAACCGTGCGTTTAGCGGTTGGAGAATGGATGGCCGAGCCTATTCCTATAATGTACGCTATGCAGTGGTATGTGCGCTCGATTTGGATGTTTTTACAGGTACCTGTACCGTCACGCAAGACGACTGGTGGGGGGAAACGCCCTATGAGGTGCAAGTGACCAAAGTGGGTGATTATCAGTTGAAGATTGATGGTCTGTACAATGGCGCGGCTGAAAACCCGCTGTTAATCACGATTGATCCGGCTGACTATTCCATCTCATTTGACAAACAGATTCTGGCCCCGAATTCAGGACTGGATTGGTGGGGGATTGCAGCATACAGCAATTTTGCCCTAAGTGCAGGTACAGGAGTGGTTGATGCCTGTGACAATATCATCAGCTTCAGTGCAACCGCAACTGTAGATGCCGGTTCATTTGGTGGTGGATTCGTGATACAAATGAAAAAATAGTATCCGAAGCGTACCTACTTCATTAACTGCGAAATGATCGCAGTTTGAAGGTGACCACAATTGAATTTTTACAAGAGGAAAATATAACATTTTATTGTTAAATTGCCTCGATGAAGAGATGAGTCCGTATCATACGGACTCATCTCTTTTTACATCCTCGTTGACCAATCACAGTGTTCTCAACAAATGTACCCACACATAAGATGATGTTTTCCTGAAATTTGGGACTGTTATATGAATTGCGCTTTCATAACAATGACATATGATTGATAAGTGAGACCGGCTAATACTTTAAAAGAAAAATATGCAAAAAGTTATATATTTTAAATAAATAGCATATATTTGTGTTTTAGAGCGTATTCTATCAGTATAATATTTGGAACATAGCTATTAAAAGCAAAGACTACACCTATCGACACAATTGTCAGTTTCTCTTGCGATTGAGCCACTATTTCCCATAGCTTACTATAGACTTATATTGAAGATAAACGAACTGAATAATGTGACCAAATAAAATGACTAGTTTATGAAAAGAAGACTGATGATGTTTTTATCTCTGTTTTTAATGGGAATAGGGATTATCACTGCTCAGACACAGGTACGAGGGACTGTTGTGGATGACACAGGAGAGCCGGTAATCGGTGCTACCATACAGGTAAAAGGAACCACACAGGGTACGGTGACTGATATTGACGGGAATTTCTCTCTTTCAGCTCCCGCCAATGGTACGTTGATTGTCTCCTATGTAGGGATGAGAACACAGGAGGTAGCTGTTCGGCCAACTATGAACATCACTCTAGCTGTCGACAGTGAAATGTTGCAGGAAGTTGTGGTGACCGGTTTACAGCAGATTGACAAGAGGCTGTTTACCGGAGCTGCCAACAAATTGAGCG
>JBAZIG010000052.1:0-7509 GCA_041651955.1 Minisyncoccota bacterium
AAACTGATGAAGTAGGATGAATCGGGTGACAATCCCTCTGGCATTAACTTGACCATTGTTTTACCGGTACGATCACCGGCGTTGATCTGAATCCTGGGGTCAGCAATTTCATACCTGTCTGGGTTCAGTTGACGTGCATAGAGACTTTCATCTGCATCATAGAGGGAATAGTTGTATAGTGCCAAAGGTGCAGGGTCCTCTTCCAAACCAATCACCATCTCCTTTTCCGGTACATGGGTACCGCCCACAGAGGCAGCAATGTATCCCACCACCTCTCCGCCGGTGAGGTGTACCACCTCCTGAAAAGTGTTGTGATACTCACTGCTGATGAGGGCAACCTCATTTTTGTACATCTCTTTCTCAAAAATGGCATCATCGTTACAGGAAACCAGGGTACCCATCACTGCTACCACTGCTATTAATCTTATATTCATCTTTTTTGAATTTTTTTTGATCTGTGCAACATATATTTTAATTGTATCCCGGGTTTTGGTCCAGTGAAGGCAACCTGCGTAACTCCGAACGGGGAATGGGCAACCAGTTCAACTTTTTGTCGACCACACGGGAGAGATAGGATGAAGTGGCTGGAATCGTTCGCCTGTAATAGCTCTCACGGTCTGCACCATCCGGATTCATTCCACGTATGGGCTCCCTCTCAGACTCTTCATAAATGCCCCAGCGACGCACATCGTAGAAACGTCTGTTTTCCCACAGGAACTCCACCATTCTCTCACGTTCAATCTGCTGTTGCACTACAACGGGGTCACTCAACTGAGCAGCCGATAATCCCGGTAATCCCGCACGATAACGCACCAGGTTAAATGAATTCTTTATCTCTTCAATATCTCTGTTGAAAGTGTATGAACTACCACCCAGTTGAACGGTATGACTACCGGTCAGGTTGTTGATAGCTTCCGCATATGAGAGCAGGATTTCCGCATATCGGATGATGGGGTATGCCTTTGGAATATGACGTGCACCGGTGCCAAGGAACGCATCATAAGGGTGGTTATACTTCTTGATCACATAACCTGTGATCGGGTAGTTGGGTGAGGTAGCTGTGACGCCGCCCCTACCATCCACATCCTGGTAGTAATATTTGGCGGTATGCATGTTGTTGGTTGTGCTCGACAATGCCTGCCAGATAGCTTCATTAAAGCCCACAGATGCATAGAATCGCATTTCACGGTTGTCATACATTTTATAGACACCTGAATTCATTGGATATCCTGAGAAAGATTTTGACTGTTCAGTGAAGAGATCATCAAATGTCCCACCTTCCGGAAGATCAGCGACTGACTCAAAGTAGGTATCTCCACGCGCCTCTTCTCTGGTTCGGCCATCAGACATCAGGTAGGCATCGACCACTTTTTGTGTCACGCAGAATCGCCCCCAGCCATTCAGGGAGGGCGGGAAAGAGCCCTTACTGATGAATTCGTTGAGATAACCGGTGTTTCTTCCCCAGACAAGTTCTTTGTTGATGGCCGATACAGCTTCACCGGTGAAGATATCAGAATAGGATCTAAAGGCATCAACACCTGCGGCACCATTGGGGTAGGTTGCATAGAAGTCAGGGTCAGTAACCACCCCTTCGGGCAGAAGAGGTGTATGTTCATCCGCTATTACCGTATAGAGTTCATAGCGTCCCATCTCCATCACCCGTTTCGCAGCAGCGGCAGCGAGTGCCCAGCGACTTTCGTCGTACTGTTGCGAGACATAATGCACATTATCTGTTGACCGTTTCCAGCTCCCGAAGTAGGAATTGGCCACGTTGCCGCCATTGTACAGGGGGCTGGCATGTATCAATCGCAGACGAGCAATTAAACCGTACGCTGCTCCTTTCGTGGGGCGACCGAAGTTCAGTAAGCCCACATCTTCGGGAAGCAGTTCGGCCGCTTTTTCAAACTCGCCGCACACATATTCCATCGCTTCGTCGTAGGTCACACGTGGACGATCATAATATTCGAGTGATTCGTTGGTGTTGACAACTTCATCGCCCAACAAGATCGGTGGCCCATAATCCATGATAAGGTTGTAGTAAGCATAGGCCCGGATAAAGCGAGTATACCCTTCAATCCGTAGGCGATCGCTTGATGTAAGATCCTTGGGTATTTCCAGGTTCATCAACACGTTGTTGGTCTTGCGAATGATCTTGTAATATATATTCCACTGGTTGAGGTTGGGATTGGAATCCCCGTAGAAGTCTGGGGTGATGCGTCCGGTGGCGAAATCCATCCCGTAATAGACATTATTTGATCCACCACCGGTCAACCCGTTGAATCCCTCATCAGCGGCCATGGGACCGGGAGTATAGCCATATCTGACTGTTTGTGCCTCGTCGGGAAACATGGCAGCAGCTCCCCACATGTATGCCTCGATATAGCGGGCATTGACGAATGCTGAGTCGATATTGAATTCATCGTCGAAATAATTGTCGATATTGAGATAATCCGTGCAGGATATCGTCATCGCACAAACCAATGTCACAGCTGCGACAGCTGTTACTTTTTTTATATTGTTTATGAATGCTCTCATTTCAATCATTTGTTAGTGTATACTATAAATTTAGATAGACCTGTACCGCGTAGGTTGTAGGTATTGGATACTTGCGCCCGTTCCAGACAGCCTGTTCGGGATCAAAAATCTTCACTTTATCCCATATGTAGAGGTTGCTGCCCACCAGTTGCAGGTCCATGGAAGAGATGCCGATACGCTTCAAGAAATCAGGACTCACATGGTAATTCAATGTCACCTCATGCAGTCTCAAATAACGTGCATCTCCTTCCCAGAAAGTGGAGAGCTGACTGTTGTTGGTGTTGTTTCCATATTGAAGGCGAGGAAAGGTGGCGTTGGGATTCTCGGCCAGTGCCGGGTCAATGCCTTGCTGCAAGGCATAATCCATCGGGATCCATCGGTTGGCGGGATCAGCAGCCATGGTGAGCACATTACCCTGGTTCCCCTGGAAGAATGGCATGTAACCCATCCCGTTCACCTCTGTAACGCCACTCACCGTGGTGGGTTGCCCCACATAGAAAAATGAGGTTTTGCCAGTTCCCTTGAACAGCAGTCCCAGAGTCAGGTCTTTGTAGCGAAACTCACCTCCAAAGCCATACATGGTCAAAGGGTAATTGCTGTGGGTCAAGGGTACTTTATCCATGATGTCGATCACACCGTCACCATTTACATCCTTGTACTTGATATCTCCCGGCATAACCGGTCCGAAGGTCTGTTGCGGGCTATACTTGATATCCTCTTCATCTTTAAAGAGGCCGATGGCGTGATATCCCCGGATAGAGTTGTAGGGGAATCCGTTATACTCCAGGTATGGATATTCCAGGTAGGCTTGTTCCCAGTTCTGTATCATGTTCTTGGAGTAGGTGAAGTTGCCTCGTAAGGTAAACCCGACGCTGGGAGAGATTTCGGTAGCATAGCTGAAGTTCCCGTCAGCTCCCGTACTTTGCATGCGTCCCACGTTAGCAAAAGGGTTGGAAATCACACCCACATATTCTGGGACCTGTACCCGCTGTTGGAAGATGCCATTTCGCTGATCCCTGAATAAGTCGAGCACGAAATCCACCTTGTTGTTGAAAAGCTTCCCTTCGAACCCAAGATTCGATTTTACGGCTCTCTCCCACTCAAGGTTATCAGCACCAATACGGGTCTCACCGATTGTTTCGATGCCCGGCAACCCCCATGCTGAACCGGATCCTTCATTTACCTTTGTCAGGTAAGGGAATCGGATGCTGGTGATTCGGTCGTTGCCCACAGATCCATAAGATGCTCTGATCTTAAAGAAGTCCAGCCATGGAATATTTTTTCTCATGAATTCATAACTGGTTGGCACCCACCCTAGCGCGATGGATGGGAAGAAACCATACTGTCTTCCAGGCTGGAAATTTTCAGATCCCGTGTAGCCGAAGTTCACATCAAGCAGGTATGTATCCCGAAAACCATAGGTCAACCGGCTGGAAAGCCCCTGATAACGCAGCGGGATAGCAGCCAGGTTGTTGGTCGCATCTCTCGTGTGCTTGGCATCACTGAGGTAGTAGTAGATCAGTGCCGAGGTGCGGTGATCTTCGTTGAATATCTGATCATAGTTCAGTACTGCTTCCAGGTGGTATTTCCGATACTGATTTGTTGATTTGCTGTAGGATGCTTTCTGTTCCTGCACGCGTTCTATCGTGACGAGTGTTCCATCGTAATTCCTGCCGGTAGCTTCATAAAGAGCAGGCTGAATGAAGCGGCGTTCGTTAAAGAAACTGTGGATGTCATAGGCTCCTTGTACCCGGAATTTCAGTCCATCAAGCACACTGGCCAGATCTTGATTCAGAGCCAGCGTGGTTTTTCCTTTAAATGACTGATTGGATGCTTTACCCGTGCGGTTAATCATCACGTAAGGTGAGGATTGGGCCCCTCCCCCGATACCGGGATAGAGCCCGTTTGAATAGACCATCGGGATAGTCAACGGGGTGAGCTGAGCCTGGGAATTCCAGATATACTCCGTGTTGGCTA
Organism: Minisyncoccota bacterium; assembly: GCA_041651955.1. Lineage (GTDB taxonomy): Bacteria > Patescibacteriota > Minisyncoccia > Minisyncoccales > Minisyncoccaceae > UBA2558. The sequence continues at coordinate 4,513 of JBAZIG010000052.1, forward strand.
TGCCGGGTTGATCTAACTGTGAGAAGAAACCATCCGATCCGAGGAACACGCTTGTGCTCTTGGTCAGGTTCAGATCAAGGTTGATCCTGTAATTGTAGGTGTTAAACCCTACATTGGAAGCGTAGGGACTGTTTGTTTCCACCTTGTAGGCTGCTGTTTCGGTGTTTGCACCCAAGCTGAGGAAATAACGTGCCACTTCACTTCCTCCCCGGCCGCTCACATAGTAACTTTGACGCCAAAAATGCTTGTTGAGTATCTCATTCTGCCAGTTCACATTGGGATACATGTCCTGATCCAAACCATCTTGAATAATCCCCAACTCGGTCTCGCTATATAGTGGAGCATCACCCCGCACAACGGAGGCTTCATTGGCCAATTTGGCATAGTCGTACGCTTGCAGATATTCCGGTAGGCGGTTGAGTTGGGATAAGGTCACATTGGCACGGACAGTGATCTGGGTTCTGTCCACGATGCCTTTCTTGGTGTTGACCAGCACCACCCCGTTGGCACCCCTCACACCATATACGGCAGTGGCAGATGCATCTTTCAGGATCGAGAAGCTCTCGATATCAGCCGGGTCGATCGTGTTAAGGTCGCCCTCCAATCCGTCGATCAGAACCAGCGCGTTGCTGTTGGCTCCAAAGGTGCCGATGCCGCGAACCCAAAATTCTGAGATGTTTTGTCCGGGCTCTCCACTGTTTTGCAGTGAGATAATACCTGCTGCCCGTCCACCAAGAAGATTGGCAACGGAGCGTGCGGGAACCTGGAGATCTCCTACATCTACCGAGGAGATGGCACCCACGGAGCTAATTTTTCTCTCCGTGGCCCCCAATCCCACGACCACGAATTCTTCCAGTCCGACACCCATCTCGGAGAATTGCATGACCAAGTTATCGGTAGATCTCACCGAGACATGTTCAATGGGGTCGTAACCCACAAAAGTAAAAACCAGTCGGTCACCATATGCTACCGTAATAGAAAATTTCCCCTCAACATCGGTGGAAGTACCTGCGGTGGGTCTATCCTTTATATACACGGATACACCGGGAAGCGCCTCCCCGAATTCATCGAGCACTGTTCCTGCAATTCTTACTTCTTCTCCTTGCTGAGCAAAAACAACCATGTGGAAAAAGAACAATGGTAATAAGCACAAAATGTGAATGATCTTCATAGTAAAATATGTTAATTATTCGATAACTAATTTGCGAATACGTGCATTCCCCCAATCAGCAATGTAGATTTCTCCCTGTTCATTGACGGCAACTCCCCAGGGGTTTCTAAACAGCGATTCTATCGGGCCGCCATCTTTGTAACCTGCCGTTCCGGGTTGTCCTGCTACCGTGGATACAATCCCATCAGCAGAGAGCATGCGAATGCAGTGATTACCATAATCAGCAATGAACATATTCCCGTCGTTATCAAATTTGATATCTTTCGGGTAGTTAAATACGGCGTCTTCTACGGGACCGTCGCGGAATCCGCTTCCTCCCGGTGCATTCAGCCGTTTAAATCCACTGTCGGGGTCACGCAGGTCGAGTACCATGATCCCCTGTCGGAATTCAATGGGGTTAGCGTTTGAGTGCAGGGTAATGTAAAGCTCCCATGGTTTTAAGGGGTTTATCCCTTGTCCGTATTGGGAACCATATGGACCTTGATGGATGATAGTAGCCTCGTAGCTGTCGGGGTTGATCCTGGCAACCTTCCCATCACGGAAACGGGTATAGAGATGATTGTCGTAGGGACTAAATGTGACGAAGTTCGCATATCGGTCGTTCCATACAATGGAGGCGTAATCAGTCTCCGAGAACCTGGCGTTGCGTTGACGCGGATTCCATGCTTCCCGCGGATCGAAGGAGAAAAAAACCTCCGGCACCGATTCGTGTGAAGCGGTAAGGATGCCGGTCTTACGGTCCACAGTGAGGCCGTTGGCATAAAGCACACGCTCTGCGGTGGTCTTTGCTTCAATCAGCGCAGTGACAATATTCTCTTTTTCACTGATCCTGGCTACCCCCCATGTACCGCCATCGCGCCACGACATGAAGAGGTTACCCTCAGCATCGAGATCGAGGTATTTCCCATAGAGATGTGCCTGGTCGAGTGGACCCTCCAGGAAATCCTGGGTACCGTTTCCGGTGACTGTGGTGACCTGTGCCTGTGCAGTATAGAGGAAAGGATCTTCATAGGTAGCCGATTGATCACCCACTACCACCTTGATGATTGGCTGATCACCCGGCAGACGAGGTACAATGGCATAGATCCGGTTACCGCTCGAGGAAACAACAGCCGCTTTCTTGTGATTGAAAAAGACCTCAATCCGGCTGACATCTGTTCCGAAGTTTTCGCCATTCAACAGGATCTTGCTTTTCGCTCCCCCTTCGGTGGGATGATATGAGGTGACCACAAGCGGCCTGGATGGGTCATGCAAATCTCCTGTGACACTTACCGGGTCATTTTTACAGGAGAAGAGCAGTAAGATGATCATGGATGTCGATAAGTGCAACAACTGCATTTTTTTTCGCTGATGATGATAAGTAGATAGATTCATATTACATTTTTTAGATTTTTACGGAGCCTTAACCTAAAGCAGCTCCTTTTACCGCGGCAAAGGTATAATCTGAATGTTACAGAATGGTTGAAATAAAATGAAGAGATTATTACATTATTTAGAAACTATTAAGTGAAGTATGCTCCATCATTGGTGTGTATTCTTCGGTCCGGGTCAAGGATGGATATACTTACGTGACCCTGAAGAAATTATCATTGATTTCTTCGTAGTTTACATAAATAAAAATTATTTTTGTGAACAATGTGAACGCGGCATTGAAGAGAAACGTATGTTTCCACCACTGCAAAGGGATTAAATGAATCTTCGTAAAAAACCCCTGTTTGAAAGGTGAAAGGAGTAATAAAATGATAAACAAGGTATTTCTGATCTTCATATTCGTACTGATTGGATTATTATCATCCAAAGCACAGACCAAAGAAAGAATCGTGATA
>JBAZIG010000053.1:0-629 GCA_041651955.1 Minisyncoccota bacterium
AACGCAAGGAGTTGTTGCCTAGTGGCACGCAGCGGATCTTTGATAACCGGGTGGGTTGGGCTCGGACGTATTTGAAGAAGGCCGGGTTAATCGAGTCACCCAAACGGGGCATCAGCGTCATTACCGAAGAGGGCCTCGGCGTGCTTAAACAAAACCCCAAGTTTATAAATATTGCCTTTCTGAAGCAATATACCTCCTTCTTAGAGTTCATCAACCTAAAACCGGAAGACAGCACGGATGCCCAGGTGGAAGAGATCACCAAGGAAACTCCGGAAGAAAGCCTGGAGGGTGCTTACCAGCGGTTAAGAAAATCGCTTGCCCAGGACTTGCTGAACAAAGTGATCGGATTGCCACCTTCTTTTTTTGAGAGGCTGGTGGTGGAGTTGTTGGTGAAAATGGGCTACGGAGGTTCCATAAAAGACGCGGGAAGAGCGATCGGCAAAAGTGGAGACGAGGGAATCGACGGAACCATCAAGGAAGATAAACTCGGATTGGATATTATTTACATACAGGCGAAACGTTGGCAGATTGGGAATTCTGTGGGAAGGCCTGAGATCCAGAAATTTGTTGGGGCATTGGCCGGCCAGGGTGCCAAAAAGGGGATTTTCATAACCAGCTCCACATTCACG
>JBAZIG010000053.1:639-7483 GCA_041651955.1 Minisyncoccota bacterium
AAACCAAGATTGTGCTGATTGACGGGGAAAGGCTCGCTCAATTGATGATTGATCACAACATTGGGGTTTCAACGTCCAATGTTTATGAGATCAAGAAGATAGACAACGATTATTTTGGGGAGGAGTAGGATGAAGACGTTTCTTTTTGTGTGGAATCCTAGAAAATGGGATTGGACAGATTTAGAAGAGACCGTTGACCTGATTGAACGGACAGGGTGTGCAGAGGAAAAATGGAGCGTGGTTAGCCATAAGAAAATTCAACCCGGAGATAGAGCTTTTCTAATGCGACTGGGAGTTGAACCAAAAGGAATTATGGGATCAGGTTATGTCACAACAAAACCATTTTTATCAAAACATTGGAGTGGCGAAGACAGATTGGTTCATAAAGTTATGATAGATTTTGAAGTTCTAATCAATCCGATAAGTGAACCGTTGTTGAGTCTTGATCTATTAAAACAAGGTGATTTAGTCAAATTCAATTGGACTCCACAGGCATCAGGAATCGAAATACAGCCAGAATTTGTTGATGAATTGGAAGCTGTATGGTTCGATTTCTTGAATAGTCAAAATATTAGAAGCAATCCTTTCACAGAACCGGATAAAGTATTTCAAAAGGAATACACAGAAGGCTTACCAAATGATGTAATCGTGACCAGGTATGAAAGAAATCCCCATGCAAGAAAAGTATGTATAGATCACTACGGCCTTACTTGTGTTGTTTGTGGAATGAATTTCCAGCAAGTATATGGAGAAATCGGGAAAGATTTTATCCATGTACATCATTTGCGACAGATTGCCAAAATAGGTAAAGAGTATAGTGTAGATCCTATTAATGATTTGAGGCCGGTTTGCCCTAATTGCCATGCCATGATTCATAGACGAATTGAACCATATACTATTGAAGAGATTAAGGAAAGGATAAAAACAAGCATTTTAAAAACAGATTAATGAAAACAATTAGAAACTGTGGAAAAATAAATATTATAAATGAAATTCGCGACGGTGAAGGCAGACGCATTGCCGCAGATTTTATGGATAAATTATTTAGTGCATTCATAAAAAGAGCATCGAAATATATGCGTTCAATTGATGATGCGCCATTTGCATACAGAGAAAGACAATTACATTCAATCTTTGCACCAGCTATTTCGACTATTACAGACATTTTTCTGATGGAACAGCCAATTGAACGAAAGTGGAATAAAAAAATAAATAAAGATTTTAAAGATTATAATGGATGGCTAGACTATTGGTGCAGATATAGAAATACTGATTTCTTCATTGAGATTAAGCACAATTATGATGCACTAACAAAAAATAATAATATTCGAAAAACTACAATTAAAAATTGGGAGTATGCAAACAATACTCAGCTGGAGAATATTATAAATGAAGCAAAAACTTATAGTGAATGCTGTAAGGGTGTTATTCTCTTTTCATTACAGGTTATTACATTTTATCGAATAATAAAAAACGATAAACCAAGTGAATTTGGGAGTGATTTTAACGCAATGATAACAGCTCAAAAAAACTACTTGTCAAATTTAACACCCCAGCCAAATTGGATTGGATTATGGACTTTACATGAAGAATTATATAATTCTTCATGCAAGAAATATGAAAAGCAAACTGAATATTATCCTGGAGTAATGTTAATTGCTAAAATTAGGGAAATAATTAAATAGTTGCCGCTCCAAAACGATATGAAATGATCCACAGGCCCGGATGTGGAGAGCTAGGGGGGGTCAAAAACTACTGTTAAAGATCAATTATTGCCAATATGTTGGAGGGGAACAATAAACAAAACAATTTTCACACCTGTTTAATAATAATGGAATGGCAACTAATAAACATGCTACTATTAGGTATCACGCACTAGATAGATGTTTCAGTAATAGTGGGAGGAAATACTTTATTGAAGACTTGATTGAAGCCTGTAACGAAGCCATCTATGACTTTTCCGGAATTGAAGATGGTGTCAAAAGAAGGCAGGTCTTTGATGACATAACCTTTATGGAAAGTGAACAAGGCTGGTCAATTCCATTGGAAAGAATAAAATGCGGAAGAAGAGTATATTACATGTATAGTGACAAATCTTTTTCAATAAAAAATATTGGAATCAACCAATCAGAGGCAGAACAACTTGAAGAAACACTAACGATATTATCAAGATTTACAGGATTACCTCACTTCGATTGGATTGAGGAAATGAAGATTAGAATAGAAAATACTTTTAAGTTAAAGAACAATGCAAAAGCTATTGTTGGATTTGAACACAATCCATATTTAAAAGGGTTTCATTTTTTTACTGACTTATTTAATGCCATCAAGTATCAACAGGTGCTAAATATAAAATACCGAAGCTATAAACAAGATACTGAAACTGATATAATTATTTCACCCTGGTACTTAAAGCAATATAACAATAGGTGGTTTTTATTTGGTTTTAACAAGGGTTACCAATTATTATCAAATTTGGCACTTGACAGGATAATATCCATAAAGGAATCAGTAGAACCCTTTATTAAAAATGATATTCTTGACTTTGAGGAATACTTTGAAGATGTTGTTGGTGTCACAATAAATCATAATGCCCCAATCGAGAACGTAATAATAAGAATTTCAAATGACTTATGGCCTTATATTAATAGTAAACCACTTCATGGATCACAGACCATAAAAAGAAAAGATAGTTCATTTGTAGAAATTCAGATAACTGTACAAATTAACCATGAGCTAATTTCTTTGCTCTTTTCTTATATGGATGCGATTGAAATTATGGCGCCTATAACTCTAAGGAGGAGGGTTAAAACAATTGCAGAGATTATTTTAAAAAATAATTTATAACTTATGCACTTAGACTGCACTCCTATCTTCTATCTTTGTTTCGTTATTTGATGTCTAAAACTAATTTATTATGAAAGGTAAAGGTTCAAGGACTATTATGAATCTAGCTATACAGATTCTTAAAGATGTCATGCCAAGTATTTATGAAATGGCCCTTATAGACAAGTTGAATATCTCCTTTTTTTTTCTGTCATTATATAAAGACAAGTATATTACTGTAGACTCTATAACTGAAAATTCAGATATCACTAACGTTATTGAGACAGAGATAAAAAGTCATCCAAACAAAAACACAAATCATTATCTCAAGTTGTATTATGCCTTAAGACCCATCATCCAGAGCATAAGTAATGAAAAGAACGTTTTATTTATAAAAAGTGTATGTAAAATCAATCACAAACACCTTTCAATGTATTTTTCAAGACTTGTAGAATTCCTTATTATTGAATTTAGCGAGATTTCTTCTTTTGAAGAAGAAGTACAACCTTTTGAAATTACCCGTTTGATAAGCACCTTGGTTGAACTTCCAAAAAACGCTAAAATATTTAATCCCTTTGCAGGTTTAGCTTCTTATGGTGTTATTTACGATAAGGACATGCATTATTTAGGGCAAGAAATTAATAAAAATTTATGGATTTTAGGGACTTTACGTCTTATGGCGAATGAAAGATTAGACAGGTCTGATTATGTTTGTGATGATTCAATCTTAAACTGGCCAGAGGGATCTCAGATGTTTGATCTTATCGTATCAACCCCTCCTTGCCATCTAAGATTTGGAAAAAAATACAGAGATTTTGGTGACGAATACCGTACTATTGAACATTATCTTATTGAAAAGAGCCTTACAACGTTGTTGCCCGGAGGAAAATTAATCGCTTTTCTCCCGCAAAAATTCTTATATAGTAATAGTAATCATGACCTTCGATTAAAGAGATTTTTAATAAATGAAGATCTAATTGATATGATTATATCCTTCCCGGGTAGCATAATGAATAATACTTCAATCCCGGTAGCAATCTTAGTTGTAAACAAAAAGAAAACACAGCCCGGAAAAATTCGCTTTATTCTAGCTGACAGATTCGTCGAAGAGAAAAGTCAATCTGTCTATACAGATTCGTCTAGAAATCAAAAACCTGAATATCAATTAAAAGATTTTGATCTTATTAATGAAATTCACAAACAAGTAATTAATGATGAAATAATTAGGATAGTTGATACTGAAAAAGTAAAGACAGAGAGTTACAATCTATATGTTCCTCGTTATTTTAAAGAGTCATCAATTTCTGACAAGGATGAACCCTTTGTAAAATTAAAAGACATATTAGATAATGTCAAAGTGTGTAAGGAATTACCAGAAAAAGGTCCTTTTGTAAGAATAAGAGACCTGAAAGATGAAAAGATAGATTCACAATTGAATATATCTGATATTGAAGAGGCTTTAATACCTAAGAGCGGGGTCTATAAAATTTGCGAAACTTGTCTATTGTTGGCAACACGTTGGCGTTCATTAAAACCAACTTTATTTCATTACACTGGAAAGGCAATATTTATAAAAAATGAAATCCTGCCATTAAGATTAAATGAATCTAAAGCAGATTATTCGTACGTAATTAACGAACTTAACGCTGATTATGTTAAAAAACAATTAGAAGCTTACAGAATTGGAGAAACTATACCATATATTAGAAAAGAAGACCTGCACGAGATTTTAATTAAGCTCCCATCATTAGCTGAACAACGAGCAAAAATTCAAGGTGTTGGTGAATTAGCTGACACACTCAAGTCAATGCAAGAGGAAAAAAGGATCTTTGCCCAAGAAGCAAAAAAGCAAATTTTTGAGAGTTTTTCAACAATCAAGCATTCTTTAGGTACACCTCTTTTAAATATAAGATCTGCTGTTAGGAATATCGAGAACACTTTATTCAAACTTAATTCAGAATGGGAGAAAGAGGTAATAAACGAAAGACGAAGCATTACCTTAAGGGACACTTTTGATTCAATCAATAAGAACTTAGAGTTTGTTCACTCTATTCTTGAGTCTAATGATGCATTCATAGATCTAAATATCTACGAGCTGAGACAGATAGATTTAGTAAAATTTATAGAAGTGTATTTTAAGGGAGTTAGAACGACAATTCGAAACAATATTAAGCCGATTCTTATAATTCACCCAGATATTAAAAATCAATTAGCCAATAAAGTGTTCCTAAAATCTAACGAGAAATTGCTTCAAATAGCATTTGATATTATTGTTAATAATGCAATTGTTCATGCTTTTATTGATCATTCAAAAGAGTATAAATTGTTATTTAGAGTTAGTTTGTCTAATACAACAACGATGAATGATAAAGCATCTGATGGAATTCGTAGATTTAATACACATATTATGATAGAAGTTGCAAATAACGGCAGGGCGTTCCCAAATAATTACACCCTGGATAAACTGATAAGAAGAGGGTCTGCAGCTGGGGAAACAGGAAACACAGGTTTAGGTGGATATGAACTTAATGAGATTATAAAGCATCATAATGACGGAAAAAGCACACTAAAATTAATAACCAATGACTTTGCCACTGAATATACTACAACATATTCCTTTTTACTTCCTTTAAACATGTAGACCATGTATAGAGTTTTATGGATAGATGATCAGTATCAGGATGAATCAATGATACAGTTTGCGATAGAAGCAGAGAACGAAGATTTACTTCTTGACGGGTATAGCTCTTTTGAAGAAGGGTTTGAAGCACTTGAGAGAAACCTTGAGCATTATGACGTAATTCTTTTAGATGGACTTTTCTTTGAAAAAAAAGGTCAAGAAGCCGGAACAGAAGATGAGTCGGGAATAGGAATGGCGATTAAAAAAATCTATGAACTTAAAAGCAGGAAAGTCTTCCCTTGGTTCGTTCTATCAGGAAAAGATAAATTTACTAAAGGTGAAAACACCCTACTAAAAGCAAACAAAGCAAACTGTTACGATAAAACGAAGCCGTCTGATGTGGTTAAGCTATTTGAAGAAATGAAATTAGCTGCAAGCCAACAACCAGACGCTCAATTGAAATACAAATACAGTGAATTGCTAGAAGTTTGTTCAGACAAACTACTAGGCTCAGAAAATTTCACAAGCTTGTTTGCCCTTATTAAGCATGTTGAGAATCTAGAAAAAATATCCAATACAGGAGATATGCTTGCTCCCATAAGAAAAACAATTGAGCGGATGTTTACCCGTATGGCTGAAAAAGGCATTATTCCAGAAGCTATTCTATCAAACGAGGGGTGGATTAATGGCTCTAGCAAATTTTTAGCAAATAAGCATTCTGATTATGAGCACGTATCTGAGATTACTCCTCCGCTGATAAGTGAGAACTTTTACCGTCTTCTCAATATTACCCAAGACGGTCTTCACGGAGATGGAGCACTTAGATTTAAGGTTGATAATTATTTAAAGGCCACTCAATCAGACTTTTTGTACAGAAGTTGTGTCTATTTATTATTTGACCTGTTGATTTGGTTTAAGGAATTCATGGAGAATAATAGTGACAACGACACCAATGAAGCCCGTTGGAAAAGAAAAGTATGTATTGGCGATTGGATTACCGGGACAGTTAGTCGTGTTGCTGAAAATGGTTGGGGGACATTTAAACCGGATAATGATATTAAACTTATAGGCATTCCGCCACCAATGTTAAAAGACAACGATATAAAAGAAGGTGATTCAATAAAAGTAATTACCATGCCTAGTGATGATAGCAAAAAAACACATATAAAAGATATACGTAAAGACAATGACTAACTGGAACCCGAAACAACTAACCCACAAATTAGCAAATACATAGCCAAAGCCAAAAATAAGGAAAAGTACCGACAATTGGATTGCAACGAGCAGAAATATTGCTTACGCAACGGTGCTAAATTGTAACTTTTAAGCTTTGAAATTTTATTATGGGACGTTCAACAGTACATTACGCAGATTACAAAACAAATAACGCTTTAAAAG
>JBAZIG010000054.1:0-7387 GCA_041651955.1 Minisyncoccota bacterium
CATTCCCCGGAAGACCAAAGACGGGCATCCCGTAACGGTCTATGTTCCCCTGAATGCCACGGCGCTTGAAATTCTGAAGAAGTATGACTATATGAAGGATGAAGCACTGGTCGATAATCGCTATTCCAAGGAAAAACAAGCCCAGGCAATCAGGGAAAAAATGCAGGATTCCACTTCCGATGCACCCCTGTTCCCACTTATTGCCCAGCAGCGTTACAATGAGTACATCAAAGAGGTTTTCCGAGCTTGCGGCATCACAAGGGAAGTCTCTGTCATCAATCCCACAACCGGGGAGGTGGAACAGAAAAGCATTGCCGATGTGGCCTCTTCTCATTTGGCGAGAAGGACTTTCGTCGGAAACCTATACAACAAGGTGCAGGATCCCAACCTGGTCGGCAGCCTCAGCGGGCACAAAGAGGGGAGCAGAGGGGAGCAGGGCCTTCTCCCGGTACAGAACCATAAACATCGATATCAAAGCGGACTTGATAGATAAGCTGTAAAGAAACGCCCCCACTTCGGGGGCGTTTTTGTTTATCCAGATGATCTTACCATATGGGAACGATTGCCACAGTGGGGTAATCTCTATTTTGCTATATTGTTTCTATACACATTTTTAATATTCAGCCCTTTACTGCAGGCTAAAGTTCTAATATTACCAAAATCAAACCCAAACAGACCGGAATCAAAGTTATATAGACCGATCACAAGAATTGGTTCTTTTGGGTTGGTTTTTAAGACTATATTTATACAACTGCTAGACAATGTCTACAATTTTTATCATCAGTCAAATCAGACAAAAGGCGGAGGGCATTTTTTTTCTTCTTCCCATTTTGCATTACGGTTTCATCAAAACCTGTGTGACACTTATCCTTTTTCTCATAGTGCCGGGAAAGGGATTTCTGTGCTGGAATCTTCTTTTATCCATTGGTTTGAAGACCTAATAAATTGGCATGACTCCAGAGAAAATTGTTGTTTCACAATCGTGTTTTACTGTCAAAATAACCGAGTGCAGGCTATAGATTAATTTGCAAACATTTTATAACTCATTGATACTAATTAAAACCATACAATAATGAAAAAAACTATCCAATTAATTGGTGTTGCCCTAATTTGGATATTTGCAACATTGGGGTGTAGTCCTGATGCAATTACCAATTATGCAGAAGAAGAAATCGTTGCAGAACAAGGTGGTGTAGTTGTTACTGAAAATGGCATTACATTGGAGATACCGGCAGGTGCTTTCAAAGAAGATGGTGTAGTATTTGTTGGAAAAACAGGTGATGAACCAACTACTGTTCCTAATCAAGATTTGACGGTTGTTGGTGAGCCTTTCACGCTCAAACTGCCTGTTGACACATTGCTTGCTCCCCTTACATTATCATTTCCTTTGCCTGTTGATGATATAACAAATAATAATGGGATTGTCATGCTCTATAATGGAACATCCTATTACCCTTTTGAATACGAAATTGTTGATGGTAAAGTTGTAGTTACTATTGATAAAATTAATTGGGAACAGATAACAACTAAAGGGATTCTGCTTGGCCCACTAGTAGTAATAGCCTTAAACTTTGCAGTGAATATCAATGACGATTTGCTTGGTATTAAAGAAGTCTCCATTGTTTCTAGTAAAGTGCAATACGATGATCCCGACCCCAAAGAAGTAAATTCATCATCAAAAATTCTGATTTTTGTTCACGGATTAATTGGAGATCCCAAAGGATGGGAAGAGTATGTACAAAAAATCTATGCAGAGCCAGATAGGCTCTCTTATACAAATATTTGGACTTTCGGTTACGATTCAGATCTGCCAATTGATTTACGTGGTGGGGAATTTAAGAGATTACTTCAACAATATTTAAATGGGCAAAATCCGACTATCCATATTGTAGCACACAGCATGGGTGGGCTTGTCTCGCGGTCAATGATTGAAAATCATAACGGAGCAAGTTTAGTGCATAAACTAATAACTTTAAGTACTCCTCATCTTGGTTCTCCAGTAGAAGTTCTTCGGCAATTGGTAGGTTTATCGACGGACCCAAATGCCACTCCAATAATTGGTGATATTATGGAATATCCCAATAATATTTATGTATATAACACACAAGCTATAAAAGATCTAGGCGAAAAATCAAAGTTTATTGAAGATTTGAAAAAATCGACAACACAACATCCCCCATACTATACCATTGCTTGTAAAAATAAATATTTTAGTTGGTCTGAAATTTTCTTTGATTCTCCTCATGATGGTTTTGTTTCAGTAATAAGCGCAAAAGGTGTACCAGGTGCGAAATCTCCCTCACATGATGTCATTGTCCCTGTTCCATTTCCAAAATGTGCACATTTGAACATGAGAACTTTTACTCATAGAAACGATGAAGTCAATGATGCTAATGAAGAATTGTATGCGCAAGTAAAAGAATTTCTGCTGAAAAATGAGCAAGAAGAAAGTGGCACTTTTACCGATTCCCGGGATGGCAAAGTGTATTCAACCGTAACAATAGGGAATCAGTTATGGATGGCGGAAAATTTAGCATATCTTCCTGCGGTCAGTCCGGCCCCTAAGGGAGGGGGGAGTGGTGAGTACTCTCCTCCATCTGGCGATTTACTTAAGGCTGGTCCATCGGCTGCAGAGTCAGACACTGAGCTTCGTTATTATGTATACGAATATAGTGGCACTAACGTAGAATATGCTAAGAAAACAACCAATTATATGAACTATGGGGTGTTGTACAACTGGCCGGCCGCAATAACAGCCTGCCCAGAGGGTTGGCATTTACCCAGTGATGCAGAATGGAAACAATTGGAGATGTACTTGGGGATGACTCAAGTTGAAACAGATAAAAGTGGTTATCGTGGTACAGACGAAGGTGGTAAACTGAAAGAAGTCGGAACATCCCATTGGAGAAGTCCAAATACAGGCGCAACTAATGAAAGAGGCTTTACAGGACTTCCGGGTGGTGTGTATGAGAATAATTATGGAGTCTATGGCAAATACTATTACAGTTATTGGTGGAGTTCTACGGTGACTGATCCAAATTACACCTGGTATCGGTGTTTGAACTACAATAACAGCAAAGTCTACAGGAACAGCATCAATAAGAACTACGGGTTTTCTGTCCGTTGTATAAAAGACGCCAACAATAGTTTTACCGATTCCCGGGATGGCAATGAGTATAAAACAGTAACAATTGGTGAGCAAGTATGGATGGCAGAGAATCTGGCGTATTTGCCCAGCGTTGTTGGTCCGGCAACAGGTTCAGAAGACGCAGGTCATGAAACAGATCCATATTATTACGTTTATGGTTATGATGGTACAGATGTCGATGCAGCAAAAGCCACTGCCAACTACTTAACCTACGGTGTCCTATATAACTGGCATGCGGCACTTACCTCCTGCCCTCCGGGTTGGCATTTACCCAGTTTTGATGAATGGACAGTATTGACTGATTATCTTGGAGGTATAGATGTAGCAGGGGGAAAAATAAAAGAAGTGAAGACAACTCATTGGATTACTCCAAACGAAGGTGCAACCAACCAAAGTGGCTTCACTGCCCTTCCTGGTGGTTGGCGTAATTATTCCTATGAAAATTTTTATTCTCTAGGTTTTGAAACCTTTTTTTGGTTATGTATCGAGTTCGATCAATTCAATGGATGGTTATGGGGATTTGAATACAATTCTGCACGTAGGGTCCGTGGCTACAACAGGAAGTCTACCGGATATAGTATTCGCTGTATAAGGGATTAAAAATATTCAACTCTATGACAGGAAATTATTCTTGGATAGCAAAGAATGATAAATGAAATAATGCAAATAATTCAACTTATGAAAATGAAAAAATTAATGACCTTGTTATTTGTTGTTATATGTAGTTCTTCATATGCTCAAACTGCTAATAATGACACGATCGTAAAAATTGACGATACTAAAATCAGTGCAAAAATTATTACTGTTAATGAACGTGAAATCACTTTTTCATATCCTGAAGAAACTGTAATAATAACTCTTTCAAAAAATCTTATAAAAGAAATCATTTTCTCTGGTGGTCGCAAAGAATCCTGCAATAATGTAACAATACCAGTTATTAATGATGAGGATGATTGGGAAAAAGTTACACTAACATATGATGCTTCGGAGGTGGAGGGCCTTGTAAAAAAGGGAGATATTGTAGTTTTTGAGACTAAGAAAATTACATATCAACCAGGTTCATATATGGAAGCAAAAGTAATTGAAGAAGCAAAAAAACAAGCTGCAGAATTAGGAGCTCCTATACTTTATGCTATTGTTCCTGTAACCAGCCATGAAGGAACTGAATTCAGATTTTTGGGCATTGCTTATAGCTATAATTAGTCTGGTAAATTTTTTATTATAAGAAAAAGCTGATGTGAAATAACTCTGTATTACAAAATATAAAGACAAACTAATTATCAACTAAAATGAAAAAAATATTACTTTGTTTGTTGCTAGGAACTCTGTCAATCAATACATTAGCTCAATCAGATTATTTAGATGTGGTATATCTGAAGAATGGCAATACTGTCAGGGGTAAGATCATAGAACAGGAAGCTGGTAAGTTTGTAAAAATCCAACTTGATGAAAAAAATGTTTTACTTTTCAACAATGATGAAATAATTGAAATCGCAAAAGAAGGTGTCGCAGACCAAGACGTATCTGAATCCACAGTACAAACAAACGAGAAGAACTTCCCAAGAGGGTATCAAGGAATAATCGAAATCGGATATGTTGCTTTTCCTGACGATTTAGATGACGGTCTTCTGAAACTTCAAATGATCAATAGTATAAGATTTAAAAGGTTATCTCTGGGCATAGGAGCAGGTATTAGATTTGAGGCGGGTAATAGTTTCCGTCCCTATATTCCTGTATTTCTTGATATAAGAACCCGGTTTGTTCCTCGCCGCGTATCTCCGTTTATTGCTTTAGGTTGCGGTTACACTTTTCATCCTAATTATGACGGCGGTTTATATCTGAGTCCATCTTTAGGAATAAGCTTCAAACTTGGACGAAAGTTCGGGATGCATCTGGCATTAAGTTATGAATTGTTAGGATATAGGCCCAGATATATGGATCTTGATGATGGGTATATTGGCTTTTCGTTGGGGCTTATACTTTAATCTTTAGTAAAAGTTTTATTGATTTTTTTGAATAACATAAACGTCACAATTAACAATAATTTTCTCTAAACAAATAACTATGAAAAAAATTACATTATTTATGATCTTCTCTTCTGTTCTTTTATTTGTTTCGTGCAGTAAACAAGATCAAGTTCAATACTACACAGCTGCTCAACAGGCAATATTTTTATTTCTGGATAATGGAGCTTTTGTCAACCACAATACAACAATGACGTTCG
The DNA here is from genome assembly GCA_041651955.1 of Minisyncoccota bacterium. Lineage (GTDB taxonomy): Bacteria > Patescibacteriota > Minisyncoccia > Minisyncoccales > Minisyncoccaceae > UBA2558. The sequence continues at coordinate 5,373 of JBAZIG010000054.1, forward strand.
CCCCCCATTTCGTACAACCTGATTATTCTTTGGAAGATTGGGCCGATCATACACCTGTTGAATATCACGGACGAATTAGCATTGAAATAATAACAACCGGCGAAACACCATATACCAATGACGCTTACTATAGAGTCTCTAAAGATGGAAAACAAATTTGTATTGCAGATAAATATGGCGTTCTTTATTTTCCCAAGGATTATTTATTTAAAATAACTGGCCTTAATACTTTCACTCTTCAGGAGATAAAGTCGTATGAAACAACTGAAGATACTTGGACAAGGCAGTGGTTTAAATAATTATCCTTAGTCTATTTACTATAATTAAAAAGATTATGTACATAAAACACAGAAAATAAGACATGAGAAGAGTTGTTATTTCTCTATTTGTATTGGTATTCATTTATTCCTTCACATCACAAGATGCTCCCAATACCTTCACTGATAACCGGGATGGCAAAGTGTATAAAACTGTAACCCTTGGAGCGCAAGTATGGATGGCAGAAAACCTGGCGTATTTACCTGCTGTTAGTGCTCCGTCATCAGGATCTTACACAGAACCTTACTATTACGTTTACGGTTATGACGGAACAGACGTAGCTGCGGCCAAAGCCACAATTAATTACCAAACCTATGGAGTGCTGTATAACTGGCCGGCGGCCAAGACTGGTTGCCCTGAAGGCTGGCATTTACCCAGTGATGAAGAATGGATACAATTGGAAATGTACCTAGGGATGACTCAGGAAGAACTCTATGTTTTGATGAACTTACGAGGTACAGACGAAGGTGGTAAACTTAAGGAAGCGGGAACCTCTCATTGGAACGGTCCAAATACAGGAGCTACCAACTCAAGTGGTTTTACAGCCCTTCCGTGTGGTGTTCGCCTTTATGGCGGAAGCTTTGGCCGCGTTGGTCTCTACGGCTACTGGTGGAGTTCTACGAAGTACGATACATATTACACCTGGTACAGGTGCCTGAAATACAATGATAGCAGCGTATACAGGAGCACCGGCATGAAGGAAGTCGGGCTTTCTGTCCGTTGTGTCCGGGATTAGGTGTGCACTGTGGCTATTACAGAGCGCACAGGCACAATGCACTAAACAACTGTAGCATAAACTATAATCAAGATGGTGGAACTTTGTTAACAACCAGGAAGCGTATCGAATGAAAGGTAAGACTGCGGAAGTCGCGCGAACGGACTAGCTAAAAATAGCCCCAAAATCAAACTCCACATCCTTCGAAATCAAATAATATTAGCATCTTTCTCTTTCAATTTGTGAAATATTTTGTTTATATTTATGTCGTTTATTATATTATGTCTATGACATTTATAACCGGAGCAATCAGGCAAAAGGTCGTGGGTTTGTCTTTTTCTTCTACTTGTTTTGCTTTACTGGTTCATCAAAATATGAGTTACACCTTTTCTTTTTCTTCTAATGTTTAGAAAGGGATTTCTGTGTTGGTATTTTATTTTATCCATTGGTTGGAACACCAGATTAGTTGGAATAATTCTGAAAAAAATGTTGTTTCTAGATAGCGTTTTACAGTCAAAATATCAGAATGCCTGCTATTGATCAGTTGGAAACTTTTTGTTTCTAATTTAAACCTTATAATTATGAAACACCCATGATAGTGCACAAGCACAAACACTGATGAAAATTGAGTTTCAAACTGTGTACCTTTGATTTCGGTTTAACTAAATCAAAATACATGGCAAAGCAAACAATTGAATATGAGCAAGTCATCGAGCGAGGATGTGGTCTCGATGTACACCGAGATACAGTTGTAGCAACTGTGATGGGCAAGGGGCTTCAGACTGAAACCCGCACATTTGGCACCACAACAAGTTCTTTGAAAGAATTGGGCGAGTGGCTCGAACATTTACAGGTAACCGATGGCGCGATGGAAAGTACCGGGGTTTATTGGAACCCCGTACTTCATGTACTTCGGGAGTATCCGATAAACCTGCTTGTGGTTAATGCAAGGCATATTAAAAATGTACCTGGCAGAAAGACA
>JBAZIG010000055.1:0-7337 GCA_041651955.1 Minisyncoccota bacterium
CGTGGCCATTGTCGAGCATGACTGCCAACTTAATAGGAGTACATTCAACGTCCTCCGTGTGTTGAGTCACTCGCTGCTTGACAAGACATCTATCAGAGATCTTTTTTCGAACTCTGAATCCCTTGACAATAGATATATAGAAGATTGCTCCCAACTGAAATTTGACTTTGTTTATTAACTTTAAAATAGGCCATAATTTATTTGGCCACTAGTGATATATTCTGATTTTATATTCAGCTTTTTTATCATATCTGAAAGTTGAAAAAACAACTCTACAATTAAATTTCTAATCATATGTAAACGCCTGTTGAAGCGACTTTTAGAAAGCATGCCAGGTATTAATTTCGTCGACTTCATAAAGCAAATCCCCTTTTCTTGATTACCTGAAAAATAAAGTGCTGAAATAACAGCGGTTGTTATAATTTCAGAATCAGAAACTTTTCTGTTTTTTGGTTCACTATGTTCAATTTCTCCTAACAAATCATCAATAATTGTGTATATTGCAATAGATTTTTCAATCATATCCTCCAGGTTTTTTTGTTATGCTACCATAAATCTGGAGGATTTTTTTCTTTTTTCCTATAACTTGCTGCTAATCACTGCTATTTTGTTGAAAACTTTCGTATTTTTGTTCATATCACTTGGATTTTGAGATTTTAAATCTCTAATTTTCAGCTTTATAAGTAGCAACTTGAGTTAATTAATCAAACAAAGGTTTTTTACCAATCGGTGGCTTTTTGAATTTTGGTTCATCGTGAATATCCCTTAATAATTCTTGAAAGAACTTTTCTTCGAATAAGGTATCTTCTCTCATATCAACATATTTTCGACCCTTTAATGCAATTGGAATTGCATCGATATCTGTGCCGGCTCTGAATAGAGGTATAAATTTTGAAGTGTTTGCACCATCAGACAAAATTTCTGATGTGATTATTGAATATTCATAACCAACACCACCAGCCAGATTATCGGTTTTCTTCTTATAATTTGGGGTCATGATGCAAATAACCCTTTGTGATTTAGAAATAGATTCTTCCATAAAATGAGGTAGGGGTTTACCCAGTGGTCCTAAATCCCATTTATCCAAAATAGCATTTACGCCATTATCGCATAGTTTTGTAGCTAATTTTATTATCCAATCTTCATGTTCAGGGTTATCCCATGAATAAGAAATAAATACAATTGGTGTTTCACTGTCTGATTCAACTGATGTCGTTGTCTTTTCGACAGGGGTTGAAGTGTCATCAACTTTTATTGAAGACTCAAAAGAAGAATCACTAATATCAAAATCAAAAGATGTATCAACTTTTGTATTACTTCCAGTTTCAATGTGAATCTGAATTCTAACATATAGCTCAATTCGTTTATTTTCGGGAAGATGATTAATCAAATCCTGATAATATTCAACTCTGCTTGTTGATAATTCTTTTTTTCTTCGATGTTCAATATAAAGTGAATAAGAAGGAGGAATATCATCGCACAATTCCATAATAAACTTATAGAACTGCGTGCCTCCAATATAATGCGTTGCAGTATCCTGTGGGCCAATAATCCTCCATAATTTGCAGAATGCTTTGTCCCAATCCGTTTTTTCAACTGAAGGAATTACCCATGGTTTTTGTAACATTTCTTCGGTCTGTGCATCATCATAGATATAATCATATCCTTTCTCCGTTAATCGGATACATTCAGGACTACCCTTTTCATATGTATAATAACCTGTAAAAATGAGACCATTGAACACATCAAAGAATATTTCTTTCTCCTTAGGATTTAGTTTGTCAATCAACCCAAATCTTATTGAACGCATCATTATAATTTGACCAGATTTGCAGTTTGTTGCTCTGAATTGGTCGAAGATCAATTCGGCTATTTGTCTTTCTGTTTTCATATTTTAATTCTTACCTTCCCACTCAATAAATCCTGCATTAAGCCAGTTTTGAGGGATTGGAGTTTGGTTAAGTAGTCGTTATAATTTGAAATTGTCCTTTTACTATTCTTAATTGCTTTAACTATATTTTGCTGCTCCGCATCTTCTTTTGGGAAAGCAATTAAATAATTCTGAATATCTGTTTTGGTAATATTCGGGTCTTTCCTAGTGCTTACCGCATAACTCTTCCATTTGTATCTAAAATGCTGCAAGAAAAATTGAATATATTCGGCAACAATACCTATTCTTGGATTGAATAATGCGGTTATAGCTTGATTTGTTGTTGCTTCTTTTTTAAGTACTGCTGTCCGACCGATTTGTTCCCAACCGCCATACATTGCTATCAATACAGAATTAACTGGAAATAAATTACATGAACTTTCTTCAATAGCCCTTTTTGTAATTTTTTCCTGAGTATCAAAAATGTCATCTTCATTCAGGTCAAGTGTTTTTACCCAAAGAAATGTTCCATTTTCAAAATATGCCTTATTCTTTCTTAAAGGAGTACTGCCTGATTTTAAATCAGTGTATATTTCACCTAACGGCTTACATTCCCACTCCACCGGAATCCGTCCCAGCTTACTATCTTTAAACTTATGCGTTTTTTCACTGCGGAGGTCACCGTGTTCGTCAATGCCACGGGTGAGCAAATCGTGTAATAAGCCGGTTTTTATGCGTTGGTATTTGGCTATAAGCTGCTCGGTGGAGGCAATGGCACGGTCGAGGGTGGAGAGTAATTGTACTATTCTTTCTTCTTCGTTTGTATCATCTGGGAAATTAAGCAACCAATTTCTGAAATCTTTTTTCTGAAGATGTTTTAAGCCACTACCACTAAAGAAGTTTCTATCTATGTAACTTAGCTTATCAAGCAAAAGATAATATAAATATTTGCTTGAGTGTTCCTTTCCTTTTATTGCAAAGGTATCTGTTGAATATGCTGCTTTCCCTGAATTAAATTTAACATTTGCCTTCCCACCTGTTGCAAGGAAAATAATATCGTCATCCAAATTAAATTCTGAATGAGTCAAAACTTTATCACCACTTGTATAGAATGGATAATGACCAATATTATCAGCATGTTGAACCTGAAACTTTGATTTCGGAAGTTCCTGAAAAGTATCACCCAATTTTAATTCCTTATCAAAGCTCATTAGTTCAAGTAATTTAGTTTTTTCAAAAACTGATTTAACTCTGCCATAGCATCATTACGGCCTTGCTCAATGGTGATTGCCGGTAAATGGTATTTGTCCCAAAGCTTTTCGTATTCGGCAATCAATATCCTCTTTTCGGTATCAATAAACTGTTGCAGGCGGTCAATAATCAGGTACTGCCATTTTTCCAGTATCAATTCACGGGCTTGGGCAGTGGTCATTTCGCCACTTATGGCATCGTAAATGGTTTTGTAGCGAACAACCTTCATTTCGTTGGCATCGAGTCCGTATTTTTTTATAAATACATTTACTTTCAGCAATAAGTCCAGCTCATCGAACTTTTTGTTTAGTGCTTTTAGCTTTTCGTTGGTTTCTATAATGCCGGAATACAATTCCTGCAAAGGTTTCAGTTGGTCTTCAAAGCCCACAATTATTTTAGCCAGTGCTTCATCCTCTTTCAGTTTGAGATACTTATTCAGGTTGGTTTTATTCACATTGGCTTTTGCAACTCCGACTTTTTTCAGCACTTCGGCAAAATCGGCAAATTCAGTTTTGCCTTCAGCAATGCTTTGTTGCAGGTTCTCAAACTCCAACCATATTTCGGCATGGATTTCTTTGGCATACTGGTATATGCCATCAATCTCTTCATCCAGATAAGTAAGTACATTGGCAACCGATTTTTTATTGTCCTCGGTTTCTTCAAAGCCGCTTTCGTCAAGCAGTTCTTCCAGTTTGCCTTCGGTTTCGGCAATACTGTTTTCCAAATCATCCAGTTCTTCTTTTTCTTTTGGGAAGAAACGGTCTATTACCAGTTCATCAGGAATTAAATCGGTTGCCCAGCCCATGGCAGAAACTGTTTTGAGGTCGTACTTAATGCCATCCCACCAGGTAACAAACACTCCGGCTGTCTGGAATTCATCCAAAACACCAATAGGTACCAGACTTTCCTTTAATGCATGTAAAAGTTTTTTGCGTAAAACAGGCAGGCGTTTATTTCCGCCCAGATTGATGTATTCCACAATACCATCTTCCGCAACATTTTCGGCAGCATATCCATTTTCGACACCGGCTAATCCTTTCAGCCATTCATCTGCTTTTTTCCAAAAGATTTGCAATTCTGTTTGTAGCTTGTTTTCAATGGCAATTACCCCGTTTTCATTTACGATAACCGGACGGATATCCTCTTTAGCCATGATGCTTTCAGCAAAGGTGGTATATCCTTCATTTTCGTTTTGATATTTCGGAAACAGCGTATTTACATTAAAATGCCATTTTTGGCTGATATTCTTTTTTTCGAATATTTCGGCACAAGGTATTCCGCCTGATAAATGGGCTTTCACATCTTCCGGCTCCGGTTCGGGCGTATTGTCCACATACCTGCGAATGTTGAGATTGAAGTCGTTTTGAACTATTTCATCCAGACTCACCAAACGGGAGTATTTTTCAATTTCCAGTTTGTTTTCGAAAACGTATGTAATCTTTTCAATATCCTGTGGCCGTAGTTTATATTGCTTTTTTTGTTCATCATACTCAGCATCAGCATTAATGAAAAGCACTTTACTGCGAAGGGGAACCGGTTTGTTTTTATTGAAAATAATTACGGATGCAGGAATGCCCGTTCCATAAAAAAGTTTTGGTGGCAGTCCGATAATGGCTTCAATAATGCAGTTGGTTTGCAGAAGCGTTTCTTTCTTATCGCCCAAAAGTTCTTCTTTTGTAGTATTAACCAATTCTTCTTTTAAATCAAGAATAATTTTCTTTCGGATTTGTTCTTCCACGCCACCCCTGAACAACACGCCATGAGGCATAACCACAGCCATAAGTCCGTTTTGATGCAAGCTGGCAATCATGTGCTGAATAAACATGAGGTCGGCTTTCTTGCCTTTTTCCGGTGCAAACCCATATTTAAACCGTTGCTGATACTCCATCTCCTTTCGGGTGTAAGTCTGCGAGAAAGGAGGATTGGCAATCACACGATCGAATAAGCGAATGTAACCACCTTGTTCGTGTTGTGGTTTAAGTATGGTATCACCGTTGGCAATTTTATAGTCAGTAATATTGTGTAGCAACATATTCATGGAGCAAATTGCCCACACCCCAGGGTTTCGCTCCTGTCCGTATAAACTGATGGATTGAACATCACCACCATTTTCTTCCACATAGTTGGCACTTTGAATAAGCATACCCCCAGAGCCTGCAGTTGGATCATAGATGCTCATGCCTTCCTGTGGTTTAATCAGGTGCACCAACAAGCGAACAACCTCATTGGGCGTATAGAATTCACCACCTTTTTTCCCGGCACTGTCGGCAAAATATTTAATCAGGTATTCGTAGGCAGCCCCAAGCAAATCGGGGAACTCAAAATTGTCGTTGGTTAATCTGAAATTGCTGATATAATCCGATTCGCTTTCCAAAAGCGGTTCTTTAACTTTTTTCTTTTTCTTTTCCTCGGTAGAATTAGGGTCGTTAAAGTGGTCAATCAGTTTTTTCCATTGGGCGTTGGTAAAACCCTCGCCACGTGTTCCGTTGAATTCAATTTTTGTGAGCAAACCGGTAGGCATTTCATCGTTTGCTTCTTCAATGGCTGCCAAAGCCAAATCAAGGTTTGAAGCAATGTTGTCTTTTAAATCTTTTATCTTTTCCCAACGGGCATTTTCCGGCACAAAGAATTTATCGCCATAGTACGCTTTGTTTTCTGAATACTCGGCAATCTGCTCTTCAGATAATCCCATTTTGGTATATTTCTCAACTATTTCAGCTTTATGCTGGTCAAATTGGTCGGAAAGACGTTTAAGAAAAAGCATCCCGAAAATAAATTCCTTATATTCGCTTGCATCCACACCACCACGCAGGATATTGGCAGCACCATCGAGGAACTTTTCAAGTTGGGATAGAGATATTTTGGTTTGTTTCATAATTCGTTACCAGTATCTTGTATTTAAATAATTAATCAAACTTCTGTAATTACTGTCAAAAATAATTGGTTTTAATAGCTTTTGCGGTGTAATTACATTGTATTTTTCCGGTTCTTTTAGTTGTGATTTCCAAGCTTCTTCAATACCTGATTGTATCATATCAGGAGCAGGAACCTGATAACGTAGGTTCAGGTTGTTTTCAGGGATTACATCAAAATGCAACCAATCATCGGCATTTAATTCATTTGTCTTATTCTTTGTCATTTGCCATGCCAGTAAGGTTTGTCGCATGATTTGGTAAAACGGCTCGTAATATAAATTGTCGATGCTTACAGTTCTTTTAATAGGCGAATCCTTGTCATCAATTAGAGCATCATACCTATTTTTTCTTGTTGCTCCGCTTGAACCTTCTGACTTATCAGATTTAGAATAAAGCTCAGTGTATTTCCATTCAATAAGGACTTGTATTTTCTTTCCATTCTTTAGTTTTCCTGTCATCATCGCATCCACCGAAGTACAATTAGCACCACGGGTTTGCTCTTTTCCTTCGGCAACTTCTCCAAGATAACTGTGTTTGCTTACCACTTCAAAACCGATAAATCCATTTTCAAAGTCGGGGCAAACCTCTTGGAAGTCAGGATTTATATTTTGCAAAACCTTTAAAGCAGCATCCTTGTCATTTCTCAGAAAGAACAAATGATTTACACAAGAAACCTGGGAAGATAGAATATGACCAGATGGTTCTTCTGATCCTGGCCACCAAACTATTTTATTATCAGTAAAATATTTAATGGCTTCCTTTCGGATTTTTGTCCATATGTTTTTGTCTGCTTGTTCTAAAACAAAAGGATACTTTACTTTTAGATGTTCACCATTGCCGGGGTCTTTAAAGAAATCATCTCTGATTCTTAGGGCTTTTTCGCGTTCGGATTCTCTATAATTCATAATACTTTATTTCATCGAGGTTTCTTCTGTGTGTCAGCAAGATTGCACTCTATGACAAAGCTTTGGTTGCAGCGTTGGCTTGTGTGGCTTTGGCAATGTGTGCAATGTGGGTCGGCAGAATTTCAAAATTTTTGTGCGGTGGGTAAAAAAAATTAAAACACATTCGGGTCGGCAATGAGTGTCTGGTTATTTGTCTGTCAGTTTCGTTTTTCATACCAAGTTTAATATTCCATTTTCATTGTCAATTTGCTGTGTTGTTGTCTTTTTCCGCTTGTGCATAACGTAAAAGTGTTTTATTCATTGTTCCCTTACAAATATAGCAAGAGAGAAACAAATTTCATTGTATAATTCATTCTTTTTTAATGGATAACGGGAATAATCAATAAAATATTGATG
>JBAZIG010000056.1:0-4673 GCA_041651955.1 Minisyncoccota bacterium
CAGCTTAATGTTAATCCGGTATCGGGGACCTTAAATCTTTTATCAAGCATTTTATTACGCAAATCCATCCACCATTTCAGAGCTGCCAGGCTATGAGCGCTGATGTTATGGGCATATGAATCAACAAGAATAGAGATTATGGCTGTTTTTAATTGTTGATTTAAAATTTTATTCTTAAAATGGAAGTTGTTAATAGCTCCATTATAATCTATGACATATTCAAATTTATAAATTAATTCACTATAGTAACCGACTTCTTCTTCTGATAACTCAGAATCACTTACCAGTAATAAGTTTAAGAATTGCTTTTCTTTTTCGTCAGGTATATGTATGATAACTGGGAAAAAGTAGATAAAACATTCATTATACAAATCAAATGCAATGTGCAGAGATTGTGTTATGGATTTTAAATTGCTTTTAATCTTATTCTCACCAATTGCCTCTTTCAAATAAGGGTCAAAATTTTCAAAGGTAAGAGCCTTTGAGGGGTTGAAACAAATTTGGACCTCTGAAATATACAGACTATATAAAAAATTAACAGACGGGCTCGTGTCATTATTAATTTTGAATTTAATAACAAATCTTGATGGGATATAATGGCTTAAGTTATTGTAAAAGAAGGAAAGATTCGTAAAATTCTTATCTAAATTATTCTGTAAATTTTCAAAATATTCTTTTGCTTTTAATATATTAGATTCTCTAATGTCTTTTTTTAGAGTGCTATTTGTAAAGAAGAGAAACATTCCCTTGAAAAATTTTTCTTCATCAAATTTAAAATATGGATTATTGAAAGAAATGTTTGCAACACGTATATTATTCAGCAATATTTCATGACTTCTTAAAATCTTATATGCTTTATAAATTTTAAATGATAAAAAGTCTCGAAGATTATTAGGCGCATCAGGAAGAATTTGGGAAAGTGGATTTTTTTGATAGAGCAGCCATTGAAATTGATTTATCATCGAAATCGTGTAATCATTTAAATTATTAGTGGTTACTCCATACTTTCCATCGGATAATATTTTTGATGGTTGGCCAGATATTTTTTTATATACATACCATTTAACTTTTGAAGTAAAAGTGATAGAATTTTTATCACTTTTATCACTTTCAAGATTTTTAGTTATATCTTTTCCAAAATAAACACTATGAAACTTAACATTTTCGGTAAAACATGAATATACTTTATTCTCAATTGCCGAAAATAATTCGTTTTTGTTTGTGAAAAATGCATCAAGCAGAATCTCAACGCTCTGAGTACTTTTTAATTCAATTTCGTGTAAAAATTTGTTCGCAAGGTCAATATTAATAGCAGACACTTCTGAGTTGTCACTTAGGATTGAAAAATCGGTAGAATAGAATTTCTTAAAAAAGTTAAATAATTCTGTAGAACTTGTTCCATTAGTTTTATAAGCTTTCCATTTACTTAGATTCCCATTCAGCAACAAAGAATCTCCAGATATTTCAGAAATTAATAATCGTCCCTGAGGTTTTAAACATGTTCTTATTTCAACAAGTAACGATCGCCAGAAGTTTATATGATTAAGTATAAATGAGCATAGTACGATGTCATATTGTTTTGATTTAAATGACAAACATCCATCATACTCTGGATTTTCCTCATAATCTTGTTCAATATTTTTGACTTCTGTTTGGATTTCCAGACGGTCTGTTTTTACTGAATAAGGGACGTCTGGCTTTGAGTTTTGGTTTATTGTTTTGAATCTGTCTCTTGTAAATGGTGAGCTTATATCTTCAACGATTTCATTTACAGCATTACAAAAAATTGAAAGGTACCTCTTGCTTTTATCTATTGCCGTAATATTCAATTTTATATTTGGGTATTCATTGTATAGATAATAAAGGAGAGGTATTTCAAAATAACCGGCTCCAACACCTAGAATAAGAATATGTAATTCTTGATTACTTAATTTATTTTCGATCAATCCGTCAAATAACTGGGAAAATTCATTTTTGTGAGAATCATTGAAATCTGATAGATTCTTAGGAAAAAAATTAAGATAAAAATCAACTTGAGGTTTTTGGTCCTGATCTATTGACATGGCAGAAAGTTTTTAAGATAAACATCAATACTCTTTAATTTCATCTATTTCACTTAATTTTAAATCTAAAGACTTAATGTCTCTTTCAAAAAACTTCAAATCACCACTGATACCGATATAATCTTTGGAAGTAATAAAATTTATAAGCTCAGAATTATTTGCATTGGGATATGCATATATGTTTTCAATTAGAATTTTCATCATATCATAAAAATAAATGATATCATAGTTGGCTGATTTAGACGTTCTTTTTGCCAATAAGTCTTTAAATTTATTAATTAATGTATCATTCTTTTCATAAATATATTTTGGCAGAGGGACGACTAATTTTTTGGATATTTTGAGTTCCTCAATTTCATTTAATAGAAAACTTGCACCACTGTTGGCAATTATTTTATTTTCAAATTTATATTGTTCTACTTGCTTTAAAATGTTAAGCCATTGTTGAGGATAACTATAAATAATGATAGCATCAGGATTATAATTAATAATTTTTAAAATCTGGTTTTGATAGTTTTTATCTTGATAACTAAAAGATTCTATTTGTGTTTCAATATTACTGTTGATTTTACTTTTTATTTCATTTATTGCTGATTGTCCGAAATCATTATTAATATAAAAATAACTTAATTTACCATATTGATTTTTATTTACATAATCTTTTATTAAATCAGTTTCAAGATCAACCGAAATGTAGATTCTTAAGGCATTTTTATAGTTTCTTACTACTTGGGGAGCCATGCATTGTGCCAAAAACAACAAATCCGTATCTTGATATTTTTCTAGATTAGCTATAACAACTGAAGTAGTAGAAAGTATTATTTTATTAACTCCTTGATTTATTAATTGTGCAGCAGCGGACAAAGATTCCTTAACATTACCTTTACTGTCTCGATATTCAATTTTTATTTTTTTCTTGACATCAAATTCCTCAACGGCCATATCAATTGCCAACTTTTCATCTGTGCCAATTTCTGATAAAGCACCTGTTAATGGAAGAATTGCTCCTATCCTAATAATATTTTCGTTTTGATTCTTGCATCCAAAAACAAACATAGAAGAAGTCAGAATGCATGTAATTAGTAGCCGTGATGGCAATTTTAAAATTTTCATTTTATACTTATATTTATTTATCTCAGGAAATAATATTTACTTTATTCTTTTGGATGAACTTGCTTTCATGCATAAATAATACCTTATTAGAGGAATTTTCTGCAATACTTAAATTTTGCTCAATTAATAAAATGCCTCTTAAATTGCTCTCTTTTAATTTTTTAATAGTTTGAAATAAAAATTTAGAATTTAAAAAAGACAATCCAGCACTGGGTTCATCAAGAATTAAAAACGTAGGGTTCTGTAATAGAACCATAGCTAATGCCAATTGGTGTTTTTCTCCTCCGCTAAGATAAGAAGCTTTCATTTTTTGTCTGTCTTGTTTTTGAAGCAGATTGCACCATTCTCTAATGTTAAGTAATCTTTTCCGCTTTTCTTCTTTTTTTAACCCGTAACAAACAAAATTAATATTTTCCAATACTCTTCCTCCCTGCTGCAAAAATCCAACACCTTTTTTAGCAATTTCAGAAGTTGATTTACCGAGGATTTGTTCACCATTAAGCCAAATTCCCCCACTTACAAAAGGTATCAAGCCACAAATGGCTTTAGCCAGAGTAGACTTTCCGCTTCCGTTGCGCCCTAGTATTCCAACCACATCACCATCTTCTACGGTCAGATTTAATCCGTTCAAAATTGGATTGTCTTTAGTATATCCTGCACATAAATTCTTAATTGACAACATATTACAATCCCATGTAAGATTTTTGCACTTCTTCGTTACCGATTACATCCTCTGGTGTGCCCATCAAAGCAATCCTGCCATTTTCCATATAACAACAAAAATCGGCAATATCCTTCACTACCTCCAGGTTATGTTCAATCAGCAATACAGTCTGATTATTCTTGATAAAATTAAGTATTAATTGCTTAATTTGTTCAATTACTTCCGGATTCACCCCGGCTGTTGGTTCATCAAGCAACAATAATTCGTAATTACGCATAAACAATCTTGCGAGGCCTAACAAACGTTGTTGACCATATGATAGGTTTCCGGCAGGCTGTTTTCTTTTTTCCAAGAAAGGATTATCAACAACAAAGAGGTTTTCAAAGATATCCATGGCTTTAGCCAACCTGCAGTTTTCTTCTTTCCGGTTTTTATTTCGGAACAGAAGTGATCTGAAAGGTCTTTCTGCTAGATATGCCGAATCTGCAACCAGCATATTGTCCAGCACACTCATCTCTCTAAAAATATGATTGTCCTGGAACATGCGCCCTATGCCTGCCCTAGTGATAAGGTGGGGAGACATTCCCGATAGTTCAAGATTTTTTCCGTCAGGCTTATACAAAATGCTACCTGAATCCGGCATAATAAATCCTGAAATAATATTGAAAAGGGTAGTTTTGCCTGCTCCGTTTCCACCAATCAGGGCGATCACCTTGCCCCGGGGAACATTTAGAAATAGCTGGTGAATAACCCAATATTGTTCATCAATATCTTCGCCGGCGGAATTTTTTACCTGTCGGCTGAAACCTTTGGAGAGGGATTGTATGGTTAAT
>JBAZIG010000056.1:4683-7293 GCA_041651955.1 Minisyncoccota bacterium
ACCCATTTTACTTGATTGCATAATTACCTGCAATTCCCTGGGGACGGAATCGCATTAAAACAATAAGTGCTAGCCCGTAGATAATCTGGCGTATATTTGCAGCAACACTGTCGGGTAACCCAATAAAGCGTAAAGCTTCGGGCAGCAAGATAACTACCAATGCACCGATTACCGGTCCACGGATATTGCCCAATCCTCCCACTATAAGTGCCGAAAGAATAAAAATGGATTCATCCAGATTAAAACTTGTCGGGTCAATATAGGATACATAGGTTGCATACAGAAATCCTGAAATGGCAATAAATGCACTGGATATAACAAATGCCTGAATTTTCAGTGCAGTTACATTTTTGCCCAATGCTTGCATGGAAAGTTCATCGTCACGAATTCCCTTAAGCGCTCTTCCAAAAGGAGAATGGATGAGGTTGTGGAAAAGGAATACGACAACGACTACGAGTACCAAACTCAACACAAAGAACGCCCATAAACCCGAAATTTCAATATCGCCGAACAATTTTGGGTTGGGGATCCCCGGGATACCATAAGGCCCGCGGGTAACTGAAACCCAATTGTAAAGAATGGTAAAAACGATTAACTGAAAACCCAATGTTGCAAGAACAAAATAATCACCTTTCAGTCTCAATGACGGCCATGCAAGGAGAAGACTTAGCAGGCTCGTAATGATCATTGAAAACAGAAGGGTAGGGATCAGTGGCCAGTGAAACACCATTAAAGCTAAAACGGAAAGATAAGCTCCTATACCATACAAAGCAGCTTGACCCAGAGAAAGCAGGTTGGTTAAACCCACCAGGAGGTTGGAGCTGGTAGTAAGGATTATATAAATATTAATAAGAATGATCAGATGAATTACATATTCCATACTAAACCCTCCTTATTTTTTCACCTAGGATTCCCTGAGGCCTGAACAACAAAAAAATAATTAATAGCGTAAAGGTAACTGCATCCTGCCAGCGGGCCGACGTGAAATATACAACCAATGCCTGCAAAATACCAATCAGAACACCTCCAAGGACAGGCGCTTCAAACCTGCCTATACCACCAATAATCAGGGCAACCATTGCATTTAGAAGCATAGGCATGCCCACATATGGATCCATCCCCACATCCCAGGCAATCAGACAACTTCCGATTCCGGCGAATAGTGAACTCAGTATATATAGAATTCTTCTCAAACGAAGTGTGTTTAATCCCAGAACAGCCGATAGAGTGGCATCGTCGCGGTATGCGCGGGTTTGTATTCCAAATCTGGAAAATTTCAAGAAAGCAAAGAAAGCAATGAATAATAATAGTGAAGATACAAACTGTATAAGTTGCGTATAGGTAATAAGTACCTGTCCAATTTTGAGGCTTTTTGCGATTTCGGTATTGATTACCTTAGTTTCATTTCCGGCAAAAAGCGCAACCACGTTTATTATGATAATCATTGCACCTATGGAACTCACCATAATAACACTGGATGAACTTTTGTGTCTTATCAAGGGAGTATAAACCAGTAATTCGACAGCCATACCAATAACGACAGTTCCAGACATTGCCAGAATTACGCTGAACAGCAACGGTATTCCTACACCTTTAAACAGGAACATCAGTAAATAGGGAGCAACCATATATATGGCAGCATAGGCGATATGGAAAATGCGGGTAGTATTATAAACAAGCGCAAAGCCCAAGGCAACCACACCGTATATCATTCCCGTTATTACACCGTTAACAATGAATTGCCAGATCATATCAAATTTTTTCTTTCAATATGGTTAACATGGAGATAATGTCTATGGGTTTTTTGAAGAAATGGCGTGCTCCCAGATTAAGTGATTGTTCAACATAAGAAAACTCCCTGTATGCACTCATCATAAATACAGCAATTTCGGGCCGGTTCATCCTGATCCATTCAAGCAGTTTTATACCGTCAATATTACTATCTTCCTTTTCATCCAAACGTATGTCGATTAAAGCTAAGTCAAAATCTTTACTGAGTTTGTCAACGGCATCAGCAAACGATTTTGCCGTAGTAACCTCAAAATGCTTTTGCAGAGCAAAAGCAAGGGAATTCAGGTATAATTCCTGGTCGTCTACTATCAGAATTTTCATCATGTCTTTTCCTATTCAAAATCAGCGCCAAAAAAATAAATATCAGATTTACAAAAAGTTGCCAGTTGTACTGTTTCTGAATACGTAAAATATACGGATTTATCCGGAATAATTACGGATTCGCAAATGTGGGATTTTATTTGTCCGTTTTATCACGATATAAATTTAGTAACTTTACACGTAATTCATTCAATTGAACAGTAATATTATCATATCTGAACAAATTGATGGCACATAATAACGGAACAGATCTCTTCTTTTTAACTGGGAATTACAACAAATTCCTTGAAATTAAAGCATTTATTCCTGCTTTGAAGCAATTGGATATTGATCTTGAGGAGATCCAGTCTCTGAGTGCAAATGATATCATTCAGGCTAAACTGAATGAAGCATCAAAATATTACCAGGCAGAGTTCATTGTGGAAGATACCAGCTTATATCTGGATTGTCTGAATGGATTACCCGGTCCCTTGATTAAGTGGTTTATACAGGCTCTGG
>JBAZIG010000057.1:0-7218 GCA_041651955.1 Minisyncoccota bacterium
AGTTTTGCTTTCCTCATCCTTGAACAATTCACCCGCTTTTGATGTCGCGTTCAGTTCCTCCTCGATCTTTTTCCCCGCCCTACGGATACGCTCTTTCCCGATTTCACAGATGTTCTTGTATCCCGCCTTGTATGCCTCTGAGTTTGGTTCTGTCGGCTCCGGCAGCTGCACCATAATGAATTTTCGGTTACCTCCATCTTCCGCATTGAGTTGCATGACCGCATGGGCAGTTGTTGCGGAGCCGGAGAAGAAGTCGAGGATGATTGCATTTTTTTGATTTGAAACGCAATAAGATATTAATTTTTTGATCAATGGTACTGATTTGGGAAATTCAAAATTATTATTTAAACCTAACTCTTCCAATTCCAAACTTCCTCTTCTATTAAAATCAATTATTGAAGGGATTTTTTCAAAAGTTGATTTTCTAATTTGCGGCATAAACCGATCTCCTTCAAAATAAATTTCTTCAATTATCCCTGAAATTTTGGCAATTGTTGGTTTACAATCATTACTAAAAAAGTTCCTCATATCATTGGAGCTTCTCCATCTGGCCTTAAGTCTAATAGAATTCTTCAGTTTACCATTTTCAACAACTATTGGAGTTAAATTCTCAATATTTTCTGAACTTCCCTCAATCTGTCTTGTTTCATTGTAAATACCATCATCAACAGATAGACATTTAAGCCCAGCGGGGAACTCAATAATTGGCATTGTTTGATCAGCGTTTCCAACTGTACCCCTGGATAATGTATATTTTGGAATCCCATTAACATTAAAAAGGTTTAAAGTCTTAGAATAAACCAGGCAATACTCATGTTTCTGAACTGTATTATTTGTTGCTATTTCACTTGTTCGATTAACAGAAATACTTAATATGAAATTCTCCTCCCCAAAAACCTCATCACAGATCTTCCGCAGATTGTGTACTTCATTATCATCTATCGAAATAAAAATCACGCCATCGTCGCTCAACAGGTTGCGGGCTAATTGCAGACGTGGATACATCATGCTGCACCAATCGGAATGATAGCGGCCGTTGGTTTCAGTATTTTTAAACAGCCGGTTTTCTTCCTCATCGAACAGACCCAACTCTTCCTCGTAATCCTCTTTCGAGACCTTGAAATTGTCACGGTATATAAAATCGTTCCCGGTATTATAAGGGGGATCGATGTAGATCATCTTCACCTTGTTCAGGTAGGAGTTTTGCAGGAGCTTTAACACATCGAGGTTGTCGCCTTCAATATAGAGATTCTTGGTAGTTTCCCAGTTTTTGCTTTCCTCTTTTGATGGAAGCAACGTTTTCCGAATGGGACGGTTCCCCTCAATGATGGATTGCTTCTTCCCTACCCAGGTGAACTCGTAGCATTCTTCACCATCGACCACCTCTTCGGAGAGCAGCTGCTTTAACTGATCGAAGTTCACGGCTCGTTTAAGATTGCCGTCTGCATCTTTGGTCTCGGTAATGGCACTCGGGAAAAGAGCGGCTATCCTGTCTATATTTTTGTCCGTAAAGTTCACGGTTTCCTGTGTTAATTTTTCCATTGCTGATGATTTGTATCTCTATTGTGTTAGTTGCATGTTTGATTCTTTTACACCCTTACCAGACGCATCAGAGGTTCGAATGAATAAAGGGCAGCCCTTCTGCCGGATGGTTCTTCTTTCTGAACCAGGTATCCTGCATCCAGTAATCTCTTTATGATATTGCCCGCAGTAGCAGTAGGAATTCCTGTATTCCTGATAAATTTGTTGTTACGGAAAACCGGGTTGGTGAAAAGAAAGTCCAAAATCTCAAGGTTCCATTTTGAGGCTAACAGGGTGACAAACTCCGACTTCATCTCCTCATACAGGTTGTGTATCTCTTCCGATATCTCCAGGTTGGATATTGCCTGAGCATTCACTGCTTCCAGAAAAAAACGGATCCAATCGTTCCAGTCTCCTGTCTTGGATACGTTTCTCATTGCTTCAATATATTCTTCTTTGTGCTGATCAAAATAATCACTGATGTAAAAGTAGGGTTGTGACAACATTTTCTCCATCCACAGATGCAACGTGATCAACATCCTTCCTATCCGTCCATTTCCATCCTGAAAGGGATGTAGGGCTTCAAACTCTAGATGGATGATGGCCGTTTTCACTAGGGACGGGAGTGGACTGTCGGATATAAAGTGCATCAGCTTGTCCAATCCTTCCTGCAAATGTTCGGGACTGATGGGAACATATTCAACTTTCCGCCGTGTTTTATCGGCAAGGTAATTCTGGGTTGTTTTGAACTCGCCGGGCGATTTACTGGCACCTCTGCCCGCGTAAAGCAATTGCTGGTGGAGCTGTTTGATAAAGTTCACCGTGAGTTGGTAACCAGAATCCAGAACCTGTTGCGCGTTCTTCAATGCACGTTGATAAAGCACTATCTCTATTACATCTGATTTTGCCTGTATTGAAGCGGTTCCGTCATCATCTGCCTCATACTGCAAGATCTCATCCATTGTGCTGATGGTCCCTTCGATTCGCGAGGAGAGCAGAGCTTCTCTGTTACGCATCGGAGACAGCAGAATCTCATTGTTATGCATATTTTTCAGCATCTGGTCGTAACGTGCCAGTGCATCGGTGGCACTTAACAGTTCACCGATAAAAACAGAGTAATCAATCTCCTTCGGCGGAAATGCACCGTAATGATATTTGATAGCACCTTCTATATTGTATTGCATAACAAAGAAAATCTGCAGTTTGACTACAAAAATAGCGTTAATTATGTAATGTACGTGATTTCTTTACAAAAAAATACCGTTAAATTGTTGTCTAACGTTGTATTTGTAACTTGTGTACAAGCAAGTTTGGTTACAGGATGCAACAGTTTGTTGTAATCTACAAAGTTTGTTTGCAGAAATTGTACTCAAAATATTGTATTTACATATTAACGTTCACGTTTCATCTGACAATTGTTTCTTCAACTCTTTTATCTCAGCGGAGAGTTGAAGCTGGAGATTGAACTGTACCTCCTTTCGCATTTTGGCTTCGAGCCGGGCAATCTTTTTTCTGATCTTTTCCGCTTCCTGATGCTGTTCCACTGCTTTGCAGAGATCCCTACCTGGCTCTTTTGTCAATTTATTGCCAGCAATCTGATAGACAAAGTTGTGGTAAATGCGTTCCAGATCAAGTCCGGAGAAAGACAAAGAGATATCCTCTTCGGGTTGCCAGTTGGTTGAATAAGTTTCCACAATCCGGTATTTCCCTATCACGTTCTCGTAGGCTTCCTTGTAGTGAATCAACAATCGGCATTCGTTTTTAAACCCGAGGACAAAAAGGATATGCCGGGGAATGGCCTTCTCAATCACCTCAAAGATTTTCTCGTTACACTCCCTTTTTTTGAGGGTGACGGTCAGCACGTCGATCTGCCGGACCTTATCGCTCGCGTTCACGTTGAGGGTCCCGGCTGTAAGGGTATGGCTCCAGACGATCTGCTCAATATCATCTACCATCGCTCTTTTGACAGTCGATGTCAACGTAGCATGGGTATAAAAACTCTCTTTAGGGAGCCGGATATCCTTACGGGTAGATGAAGGAAACTCTATCATAATCAGGATGATTTTTGTTTCACAACCAGAAAGCAGATCAGTTCAAAGTCATGGAGTCCCTTGATGGCTGCGCCCGTAGGGATGGTGTCGGCAGCCGTGAAGAAGCTTTCAATTTCCTTTTCATTTTTCACCTGAATGATGGAGCCAATAGCAGCTTCCAGGAGACTGGAGTAATGATCCATTCTTCGACCATCGTGAGTTTCTGAATTGAATTTGCGGCATAGATCCAGGATTGGCTCAGACTGACCCTTGCAGAGGTGACGCATCAGGTCCAGCATCTTCTTCGGGGAAAGATGATTGCAGATCACCTCCTTATTGGATGAGATGTATACCATGTAGAATGGATGCAACCGGTTCTGGTTGTCAATGTTCACGCCGTTGCTAATGTTCTTCAGGATGTAAAACACCCCTTCGGGTACATCGTCACGAGCCTCAACAATAGCATGCAATCCAAAGGGAGCATGGTAGATGTCGGGATCAGATTTCATATAATCGAGCAGATCCAGGCGAAACTCATTCAACCCAAGATCCATGATGGATATGCCGCTGCTCATCTCTTCGATATCAACCACCTCATCCATCAGACGCCGGAGTTGCTGCTTGCGGTATTCCAGATCACCCTTCTCCTCCTCGCTGATGGGATTGTCGTCGCCGGTGGCGGTCATCACCGAGATCTTCATGCGTGTCTCTACCCTTGCTTTCAGGTTGATGTAATCATCAAGCGAGAGGTCGGGCCAGAAGTTGACCAGCTGGATCACCTCGTTGCGGCTACCGATGCGATCGATGCGACCGAACCGCTGGATGATGCGCACCGGGTTCCAGTGTATATCGTAGTTGATCAGGTAGTCACAGTCCTGCAGGTTCTGTCCCTCAGAAATACAGTCAGTAGCAATCAGGACATCAATCACCTCGTGATTCCCCGGCATCACAAGCTCTTTCTGTTTGGAGATTGGGGAGAAACAGGTGAGCACGGTGTTCATGTCGTTCCGCAGACGGGGACAGGTGGAACGTCCTTCAACGGAGCCGGAGACCAGTGCGGTGTTGAGACCGTATTGTTGTTTTACGTGGGCGCTGACATGCTCGTAGAGGTATTCCGATGTATCAGAGAAAGCGGTGAAGATCAATATCTTCCTGTTATCTCCATTGATGGGATGTTCCATCTTATTGTCGATAACAGAGAGCAGGGTCTGCAATTTATAGTCGTGCTCAGGAGTAATATCATTGACAAAAAAAAGTAGTTCGTGCAGGATAGCACTATCGTGCGACAGCTCGTTAGCCCAGGAAGCGGTATCCATATCGGCCAGGGATATCTTCACTTTTCTTCCCACAAAAAGATCTGTATTCTGGTCATCGATCTCCAAATCGCTCTCACTGACCAATTCATCCACCTGTAACGATTCGGCATAGCTCTTTGAATTTATAGTGTCGAGGGTATCATCAATCAGCTGCTTGATCTTGGTTACGGTGAGACGGAACGAGTGGACCGAGCTTTCCAGCCGTTTCAGCAGGTTGATATTCATCAGTCGCTGGATGCCCTTTTCACGGTCAGATTGACGGAAAAAGGTATTACCCATATCTCTTCCGTACTCTTTCTCGTACTTCTCCTGCCTGCTGGGGAAAACATATTCCGATGGGGTATAGATGCTCAGGTTGAGCTGGGTGAGCAACTCATATATTTCATCGTAGTTGATGGCCCCGTTCTTCTCGGTTAATGACGGGCGGATGGAAATCGGTTTCAGGCGTGTAGGGAAGTTTCCAACCGCGGTTGTATCGTAGTATTTCTGAATGTGTTTCCGGGAGCGGGCGATGGTGACGCTGTCGAGCAGTTCGAAGAAGTCGAAGCTTAGCATGCCAAGCAGCGTACTG
The DNA here is from genome assembly GCA_041651955.1 of Minisyncoccota bacterium. GTDB lineage: Bacteria > Patescibacteriota > Minisyncoccia > Minisyncoccales > Minisyncoccaceae > UBA2558. The sequence continues at coordinate 5,439 of JBAZIG010000057.1, forward strand.
GTTGTTCGCTGACTGACGTCCAGTTTACTCCACCGGTTATAAGCAGCCTGCGCCTGACGGAAGATATCGTCGATGCCCTGATTCGTTTCCAACAGCTGCTCAATTTTTTCGGGTTCACCTTCGTAGGCAAGCGCCAGTTGGTTGCGCAAGTCAAAGAAGCGATTGTTGACGGGAGTGGCGGAGAGCATCAGCACCTTGGTGCGAACGCCTGTCCGGATTACCTTGTTGAGCAGCTTCAGGTAACGATTCTCCTTCTTCTCTTCATCTCCGTAGATCTGACCTCCATTGCGGAAGTTGTGACTCTCATCGATCACTACCAGGTCGTAGTTGCCCCAGTTGATCCGGTCGAGCGGCAGCCCATTGGACGTGCCATTGTCGCGGGACAGATCGGTATGATACAGCACATCGTATCGCAGGCGGTCCTTGGCAATGGGATTGTTGGTGAGGTTGCTGCGGAAGGTGATCCAGTTATCACCCAGCTTCTTGGGGCAGAGCACCAGCACAGACTTGTTCCGGTTCTCGTAATACTTGATTACCGCCAGGGCGGTGAATGTTTTGCCCAGCCCCACACTGTCTGCCAGAATACAGCCATTGAACTTCTCCAGCTTATTGATAATGGCCAGGGCGGCATCTTGTTGGAAGTTGTATAGCATGTTCCATATCTCACTCGTTTTGAAGCCGGTTGCTTCGTTGGGCAACACATCCTCCGAAAGATCTTCAAGAAACTCATTAAAGATATTGTAGAGGGTGATGAAATAGATATACTCAGGGGCATTCTCACGATAAACGTTTGAAATGTGTTCCACCACCTGATCGGTCACCTCCTGCATCCGTTCTTCATCCTCCCATAACTCGTCAAATACTTCTAGATACTGCGTACTCAATGGAGCAGCAATGCGGTTGATAAGACTAAACATCTGATTCCCCTTCTCTTTTCCCAGATCAACAGTGGTAAAACCGTTCACCGGGGCATAAGCTACCTCTTCCTCCTGACGGAGATGGATAAACCCGCCCATCTGATCGTGGGTAGTATTGGTCTTGAAACGTACCCGCTGACGGATCCAATCGGCACACTCCCGTGCAATTGCCTTTTGTGACAGTTTATTTCTCAGTCGCACCTCAAACTCTGTTCCGTATAGGCTACGCTCCCGGTTTAACTGCGGGATGTAAAACTCCCGTTTTTCCTTGGGCGTTTTCTCCTTCAGAAAAGTGGGCGAGGTGAATATAAAACGCAGCTCATCAATCTCCTGCAACTCTTTCTTCAGTTCCTGATAAGCGAAAATGGAGAAACTGGCCGACGCAACAGAAAGCTTGCTAGCCTTCTCAATCGTTTTGGTTAACTCATCCCCGAGTTTGCAGTTGATATTGTCGATCAATTCCATTTCAAAACAATTTAGTCAACATCCTCATTCTCCTCTTGATCATTGATATATATACCCTCCTCTGCGATTGCTTGTTCACGTACAATTGTTTTGCCCATTGCCTTCTCAATTTTATCTAAGATACGCTCTTTTCTGTCGTTGAAAAATCCATAAAAATCATCCTGATACATAAATGCAGGGTTGACAACATGAGATTGTAGTATTTCAATGAAGTCTTCATCCGAAACACCCACATTTTTCTTTACACGATCCAGATATTTACTGGGAGCATCTCCGCTAACAATACGATTAGTCCTGCCTGACAAAGGCGTTTTGTTGATTATGGAATCGTAATCGCTTCGGGAAATGGCGTTTTCTTTTTTTTCACACCATGCAACAGGAAATATATGGTGAATGTC
>JBAZIG010000058.1:0-7212 GCA_041651955.1 Minisyncoccota bacterium
GGGTAAGCGTGTAGGCGTTGAGGGTGTCGACATCATGAAAGGCCCTCTTTTTGAGACGCTGGTAAACATAGTCGTAGAACTTGTCCACGATACCCTCTACCGGTCCCTTGTCCCTGGGCTTTTTCACTCGTGTGGCTTCCATGCAGATGCCATAGTGCAGACCCCATTGCAGACATGTCTCGGTAAAGGTGGGAACATACCTGTCGGCCTTCTGGACCCACTGTCGCATGTTGTCGCTCTTGGCGATCAGTGGTGCCGAGTCCAGGTAAGCCAGACACCTGGACAGGCCGTGAAACGTGTGCTCCATGTCTGTCGAGGTCATCCAGTAGCCAAAACCGAAGCCGCTATATGGCATCATGGCACATAACATGTACACCTCGCGGGTTTCTTCCGTTACCGGATCCAGGATGTGGAACACATCGCCGGCGAAGTCAACCTGCATTTCCTCTCCAGGACGGTACGGATTCATGTAGGCCACGTTGTGTGCTTTACGATACTCTCTTATGTATTGCTTAAACTGGGTTAACTTGTAACCGTGTGGATGTCTTTTAATGTATTGTTCCCAAAGATACTCCATCGTGGTGTGCGGTTCCCTTAACTCGCTAACGATTCCGGGAAGCAATGGTTCCAGATCAAGTAAACGGGGATCTTTCCCTTTCCCGTTCCCCGGTGGCTGTAGCAATGCTTTCAGTTGTGCGTCATCAAGTTGGCTTAATGCCTGAAAGTTCTCTCCCGTTGCTATCGCCCGTTGTCGATAGTCACTCAATGTACTCTTTCCCATGTTGAGTTGCTTGCAGATGTGCTCATAGGAACGGCCGGCGGCCAGATACTGCATTAATGTTTTTAATTTGAGCATTGTAATTTTTGAATTAGCCATAATACCACTCCTTAACGTGTTAATCGACAGGGCAATATTATGAAATTTATATTAAAAATTACAGTCTCATCATGCGGTACTGTTTACTCCGACGCGGCGGTACTGTTTCATCCGACGCGACAGTACTGTTTCATCCGACGCAGCGGTACGATTTGGCCGACGTTATCACATAAACATCAAAACATACATAAAAAATCTGTATATAAGTAGTTAAAAACATAGATGAAGTTATAAGAAACAACACTACAAGGTAGATAACAAAAAAACCTTATAGCTTCGCAATAAGTGAATCTCACTTCAACTCACCTAATATTTGTTAATACACTGCATTACTTTTGTATAAAAGAAAGATATTATGAAAGCAATAGCACCAAAATTCGAGCAAAAGTTTAAGCAGACACAAAGCCATTCTTCTGAAACAAAGAAGAATACGACTTCAGTTAAGACGACCAAATCACATAAGGAGATGGTTGATGCGGAAATTCAATATTTACTTCAATGGGCTTATAATAATTATAAATGATTACTAAAATGATAGCGGAACCTACAATTTACGAATGGGCAAATAGAGATGTTCGCACAGGGAGCATTCCAAGCCGAAATCAAGACGGTAGCTTTGAACTGTCTAATGGTATGAGAAAGATATTGAACTTTTCCTGTTATTCTTTTATTCCTAACACTAATTTGGAGTTGCAAAGACTAAAGCAGGAGCAATCCGATCTGTTTAAGCAGATGCTGCATCAACAGACAGTTTATGAAAAAAGCAAATTGGCTGAGTGTTATTTAAAAGATAAAGAGATTGAACTGGTTAGGGAGTCTGCAGATTTAGATATTTTACAGGGAGACATTCTTCGCGAAAAAGAGCTGTTAGTGAACAGAGGGTATCAGCCACCTGAAGAACCTAAAAGAGGTATTCCCAGATTAGCTACTTCCACATCGGGAAGAAAAACAAGAATTAACAGCAGGGATCTTAAAAAATGGGGGGTCGTTTTTTTGAGCATTGTTATTTTGGAGGGTTTTTTTGGCTTAGCGCTTTGGGATTCATTACGAGATCAGAAAAGTATAATTCAGGTGATATTAAGAATTGCGGCATCAGGTATCCTGGTTGTCACGCTCCACATTGCAGAATATAGGTATAAAAATCTCAAAAAGGGGATTTATGCCGGCTACATAATGTATGGGATTGTCACTTTAACTACCATACTTATCGGATCATTAGTGCTCGGATATTTCTTTCCGGAATATTTGGAAGGAAACGTGGGCTTTGATGCTAATGTTTTTGATTTAAATCTCGATGAAACCTCAATAAATACTGCTGCACCACGTAGTGTAATCGGCTTTTATATCAGATACGATTTCATTTTGGGTATAATCGCTGTAATAATCTTTATGCTTATTTCCTTCTTGGAAACCGGTAAGAGAAAAAATAAGAGTAGTGTAGAAAATTCTTTGGTTAATAAGGTGAAGGTCAATATTAACCCTGCTTTTATTCAATTACTGAATCTTTACGAAAAGGAATTTGCACAAATTGAAAAAGTGAATAACTTAAAAATTGAAATCCAAAAACTTAAAGCTGAACCTAACTATTTAAGTGTGGAAGTACTAGATCTACTAAAAATGCACAAACAAAAGATTGAAGAATTAAAACTCCAAATTAGCAACAAGCGAAACTCACTTGAACAACGCTTTAATCAGCTTGAAGAACAGTTAAACCAATATAAAGTAGATTTTAAAGACGTATATTGTAGTTTGCCTACAGCATATTTATTTAATCCAGTATGGCCTGACAGAAAGGATATTAATCAATATTACAATATTAAATAATCAGTTAAAAAAAATAGAAAATGAAAAAATATCTTTATTCAACAATTTCGTTGTTAGTTCTATTTACCATTTTAACTTCTTGTGGAAAACTCACAACATGTGAGGAGATTGAACTATCGGAAATAACGATGCTTATAGACGTTTCTGACGAGCAACTTTTCACTGAAATATTCAAAGATTTTGAGCAGAATCTACCATATTTCATGAAGAATACTCCGTTTGCAAATTTAGGAGAGTGCGAGGAGGCTACACTTACCATAGGTAATCTTTCTGGTAAAGATGAGCTAATAAAGCGGTCTAAAACCATTCGTATTGACCAAAAAGGGTTGAGTGGAGCAGGAAAAAGGAAAAGAGGCAATCCGTCAGAAGTGATAGCGTTGTTGAAAAAAAACTTGGATGATTTTGAAACATTAAGCAAGGACCCAGCGTATAATTCTGCTACCAATATTATTCAAACTCTCATAAAAGCCGTACTAGAAATGAATGTGGAATCAGAAAACACCTTGTTGGTATTTAGTGATATGATAATAAACAATAAAACCGAATCAATAAATTTTTATAAAAAAATACCAGAGGAACCATCAGAAACAATGGATAAGCTCATAGATAATGTATTGTGGAATAACCTAAGATATAAGATCGAAGAAGGTCTCGATGTTAAGATAGTAATCGTGCTGAAAAGTGATTATAGAAACAAGGTTAACAAAAAAACGGTGAAAGAATTTTGGATAGAAGCGTTAAACTACATTGGGTTTACTGATATACAAGTAATAGACAATTTATCAAATAAAATAGTATGACATTGATATCTATAGCCTTAATAACCATTGTTTTAATTGGAATAATATTTTCCAACTTTCTCGTCCCAGATTTAGTCAAATACTACGGAATCGAATCACAGCGAATCTATCGGGAGTTCAGAGTAGAAAAGAATAATCTTGGTGAGGTTGTGGCAGTTCTTATTTGTAGTATCCTAATCGGATTAGCTGTATTTGTTTTTTACAAGGGTATTCACTCTTTCTTGGCTTATTGTTTATCCGATGATTTAATTGATTTTTTTATAAAAAACCGTGGTGTCTTCTCTGTATCTGGTGTTGAAAAGCAAAATCCATTCATTGGATCCAATATTATCTTCGGAGTTCTCATTAATCCTCTAATACAGTTGGTGAGTATTTACACTTTGGTAGAAATAACTAAACACTTTATGCTAAGGTTAAATAAGAAGTTTGAAAGTGATTTTTTCTCGGCTACATCGTTGGTTTATTTCAGTTCCTTTGGCATTCTAGTTTTCATATTATCTGATATAGTTTCTTATTTGCAATCTGTATCCTTACTTAATACTCTTACTAATGTCATTTTCTTAATAGGCTCAAAAGTTGCTTACTTAATAATCGCCTTTGGAATATGGCATATCCAGCTTTTAAATAATAAAAACTATTCCATTGCATTATTTTCAGACCTGAAAATGAACGGATTTGAAAGGATGTTAATAACAAAACCATTATTTTTATTAATCTTCACTTACTTTGTTGTGGTTATTCTAAATCTTCCTCTGTACTTGGGTTTACAATGGAATGGTAGTATATGGGTGGTATTCGTATCTCTGTTGTGTGGCATTGGGTTGTTTTTCGTATTATTAATATTTACACTTTCTAAAGGTTATAATTATTTAGGGGTATACATGTTAGATGAAAATCGAGAGCATCAACTATTCAATAAATGGCAATTCAAATTCTTAAAGAAAAGAACCATTCTAATCGTTTTAACTGTTATTGTCCTTTTCTCCATATTAATGTCTATAAAAGGATTTTTCTTCTATGCTTTTTATCTAATGATGTTTTTTACGTTACTTTCTCTTCTTATTTTCGGTGGTTATGGAATAATTTCATTATTGAACAAGTCAACAATTCATTGGAAGATTGCATTTCAAATGCTTTATTCTTCGGTTTTTGCTTTAATTCCACTTTTAATAGCATTGCTGCTTGTTCTGACTCTATTCTCTGTCAGACCTAAAACAATTAAAGAAAATGTTTTTGACGAATACCAAACTGCAATTATTGATGCCAATGGAAACTTAATTTATAAATCAGCAAATAATTCTGAAAACCCAAGTATCCCTTTATCTTATAATGAACTTCCACATTTTTTAGTGAAGGCTCTAATATGCAAAGAGGATAAGGCTTTATTCAAACAAAACAATCTACTGTTTAACAGAACAAACTGGCATGGTACATCAATGAATTTTCTTGTAAGAAGAGGAGGTTCAAATATCAATCAACAATTAATAAAAAACTTGGCATTTAAAGGTTTTTTCCCACAAGAGTTCCAAAGAAAGTACGCAGAAATGATAGCAAGTTACCAATTATCAATGTCAGTGAACCCGAAAACAATCCTTAATAACTATGTTAATAATGTGTCTTTCAACGGAGGCATGGGGCACACAGGAATTGTTAATGCGAGTTACTATACATTCGGCAGAAATATTGGTCAACTCAATGAACTTGAGTTACTATACCTTACATTCACACTTCATCGTGGCAGTTCATTCAAGACAGAATCCAATATTATTTCTTATAAGGAGGTTCATCTACATACTTCTGAAATAAAAGATAAGCTGCTTGTATATGCTGAAAATTGGTACAATAAAGGGTTGTTGACCAAGAAAGAGATAAAGAAATTACGGAATCAAAAACTTGATTTTACTAATTTGCCGTATCATTTAAATAATTCAACTTCTAAAAATACGTTTTTTCAAAACCAAATTCGTGTTTTTAAAGAAAATATTGGCTTTGTATATACCAGTACATTAAATAAAAATGTAGACGATAAAATATTAACAGCTGTCAATAATTTTTTTAATTATTTTTCTGATCAAAAAAGACAAGGAAATTTAGAATTATACGGGGCTGCATTAGTGGTTGAAGTAAAGACCGGCAAGATTTTGGGGCATTACGGAGGAAATGCGCGTGTTGATCTCGTAGATTTTGGAGAAGGCTTTCAAACGGGGTCGATTATTAAACCTTTTGTGCTATTAGAATTGTTAGAAGCAGGTCATGATATTAAATTGTATGACGGCAAAAGAAATAAACAAGTAGCAAATAACTACAATAAAATGAATAGTAATCTGTATAAAGATGCCAAAGGGATATTAGGTCCTTCTCTTAATTCCCCATTCAGTAACATTGATGAAATAACACCTCCTATCTCATTATTTCAATCTGTTGAAGAACATTTCAGCCTTATGAATATAGGTAATGACAGCACTATTAATTTGGAAGATACTCTGAACTATTCCTGGAATAAAATCAATTACCCCTTAGGTAGTCGAAGAATGACTATTTGGGATATTGCACAAGCATACCAAACACTCTTTAATAAAGGGCAGTATGTGAAAATTCATTGTCTGAGTTCAGTAATGGATCCATATAATTATGAAAGTAAAAATATCGCTGTTGAGCAGAAGGAAGTGTATAAAGCAAAGAATACCGATATCATTACTGAAGCTCTTAAATCTACTTTGCTGTCAGGAGGAACGGCTTATGGTCTTAACAAGATTTTGCCTCAAAAAAACTATATGGCGAAAACCGGAACTACGGACAAATATAGACATGGTTATACAGTTCTTAGTGATGGAGATGTACTCGTTGTAACTTGGGTAAGTTATGGAATAGAAACTGATGGTCAATTAAAGTTCGGTCAAGCTCCCATACCTGATTATTCTGGTGGAGCTTCAGCTGGAAAACTAGCAGCTTTTATTATGCAAGAACTACAAAAACCTTAATTTTACTATTAAATACGTAGAAATAAAAAACATGAGATTAATAGAAACACAAGTCATTAAACTTTATCAAAAAGACAAAATTCTAAGTTTTATGGAGCAAACACTAACAACCGGCCTAAAAGTAAAAAAAATACTACGAAGATTTGAAAGAGAACTTATCGACGCTGAGTTAAATGGGCGGTATATGCAAGACATTTTGGACAATTACATACGTGAATTAATATCAATGTATTATGAGTTAAACCAATATGCAGAAGAATCGGACAAGTCCTTTCATCATCGAAAACAGGCAAAAAGAATATTATTAGCAACACGTAAACTTAAGAATATTATTGAAAAAATATTATTATCAGAGAAGTTAACTAACACTGACATATTCAAGTGGCTTTTTAAAAAAAATCTTGACTTGAAAATTCTTTTAGAATTTGAGAAGATATTTGAATATGAGGAACTTCCATTTTAAAATAATCCTACTAAGCTTTGTAAAAAAAAGCGTATCTAATCTAATGAAAAATTTCGCACTTCTAATTTTCAAAGTATATGATGCAGTAAAAAAGATTGAACTTGATTTATCTAATAATTTGAATGGACTGTATGCAACCTAATAACTAAGAACAAAAAGAAGTAAGGAATATAATTATTTTAATAATCAATGAATTAAAATCATTTATCGATTGATCTACAATATATAGTAAATAATATTTTATGAAAATAATACTCTACTGTCCAA
>JBAZIG010000059.1:0-7072 GCA_041651955.1 Minisyncoccota bacterium
AAGCGAGTTGTTTCATTCGCTATTTAATCTCAGGAAAAAATGAATACGATTATTTCGATAAAATCCTGACTATTGATACGAAGCAAGATTTGATGATCGACCCAGGATATGACAGTCAAGCACAAAACATGATCGTCTTTATTAAGAATACATCTGATTATGAGATGAAGATCCGTAATTCGGGTTCAGCAGTTAAGTTAGGGCTTCTTAATCAAGAAGGCACTAAATTCGCAACAAACAGCTACCCTTTCTTGATAAAAGGCACTGGCGCCACGGATGTCATCATTATAGCGCCAAATTCGAAAGTAAGGCTCGACTATGATTTAAGCCAATTAAGTGCCGGGCTGGCTGATCCTTCTCAAGTGAGTGTGGAAGTAAAATTTTCGGCATATTATGATATTCCGGCTAAAAATATTGCCAACGCGTTTGCTGGAAGAACTTACACGTTTAAAATAAAGTAATCTATGACGTTGGAGAAATATCTAATAAACAGCTACTTTAAAGCACATCATTGATATAACATGTGAAAATAAAATATTTACTAGTGGCCTTACTGACGTTATTTCCAGTAGGGTTGACGGCCCAATCCGACTTCGATATCTGTGCCGATTATCTACCATTTGAAAGTGCAATTTTACTTCATCTGGTAAACAATACGGACAAACCAATGCGAATACGCAATAATTATGGAGGTGGCACTTCCGGGAGTTATGTGCAATTTATTCTTAAAGATAAGGCAGGTAAGGAAATTACAGTGTATAATGCTGTTTTTTTTGAAGGTGTAAACTATCAGCCTTTTATCGATATCAACCCCCGTTCATCCAAAACGATCAGGTATCCTTTAAAGTCTTTGGCTACGTCGAGTCGGAATGTAGGGGAAATCTATTCAGTGGAGGCGAGTTGTTTCATTAGCTACTTAATTCAAGGGAAAGACGCATATGAATACTTCCATAAAGTTCTGACCATTCATACGAAGCAAGACTTGATGATTTATCCGGGGTATGATAGTTATGCTAAAAATATGATTATAAACCTTAGTAATGCATCTGATCATGAGATTAGCGTCCGCAATCCAACTTCAGCAGTCAAATTTGAGCTTTTGAATCAACAAGGTGTCAAATTCGCCACAAGGAGTTACCCTTTTATAATAAAAGGCACCGGTGCCCCGAGTGTCATCAAAATAGCTCCTAAATCGAGTGTTAGACTTGACTATAGTTTTAGTCAAATCGCTGCCGGGGTAGCTGATCCTGCTCAAGTGGCAAGCGTGGAAGCCCATTTTTCGGCATATTATGATATCCCGGCTAAAAATGTGACCAATGCTCTTTCAGTTAGAACTTATATATTTAATGCAAAGTAATTGTAAACGTCGGGGAAGCATCGATTAAAATCGAAGATCATGAAGCCATTTGCCTTTTTTTGTGTAATTGTTTTATTGCCAATAGGATTAACGGCGCAATCCGACTTCGCTATAAGTGCCTCTTATTTGCCATATGAAAATACGATTTTAATTCATTTGGTAAACAATACGGATAAACCAATGCGAATACGCAATAATTATGGAGGTGGAACTTCCGGGAGTCATATACAATTTATTCTTAAAGATAAGGCAGGTAAGGAAATTTCACTCTTTGAAGCTGGGTTCTTAGAAGGAGTGGACTACCAGCGTTTTGTAGATATCAGCCCCCGTTCAACCAAAACGATCAAGTATCGTTTAAGGTCTTTGACTCCGTCGAGTTATGATGTATCAGAAGTTTACTCAGTGGAAGCGAGATGTTACATTCACTATTTAATTTCAGGAAAAAATAAATATGATTTCTTCGATAAAGTTCTGACCATTAATACGAAGCAAGACTTGATGATTTATCCGGGGTATGATAGTCATGCTAAAAATATGATTATAACCCTTAGTAATGCATCTGATCATGAGATTAGCGTCCGCAATCCTTCTTCAGCAGTTAAATTTGAGCTTTTGAATCAACAAGGTATCAAATTCGCCACAAGGAGTTACCCTTTTATAATAAAAGGCACCGGTGCCCCGGATGTTATCAAAATAGCACCTAAATCACAAGTTAGACTTGACTATAGTTTTAGTCAAATCGCAGCCGGGGTAGCTGATCCTTCTCAAGTGGCAAGCGTGGAAGTCAATTGTTCGGCATATTATGATATCCCGGCTAAAAATGTAACCAATGCTCTTTCAGATAGAATTTATACATTTAATGCAAAGTAATTGTAAACGTCGGGGAAGCATCGATTAAAATCGAAGGTCATGAAGCCATTTGCCTTTTTTTGTGTAATTATTTTATTGCCAATAGGATTAACGGCGCAATCCGACTTCGCTATAAGTGCCACTTATTTGCCATATGAAAGTACGATTTTAATTCATCTGGCAAACAATACGGATAACCCAATGCGAATAGGCAATAATTTTGGAGGTGGAACTTCCGGGAGCTATGTACAATTTCATCTTAAAGATAAAGCAGGTAAAGAAATCTCGATGTATGAGGCTGTTTTTTATGAGGGAGTAAACTATCAACAATTTGTAGATATCAGCCCGCGTTCAGCCAAAACGATTAAGTTTACTTTAAAGTCTTTGGCTCCGTCGCGTCGGAATGTATCGGAAATCTATTCCGTTGATGCGAGCTGTTTCATTAGTTATTTAATTCCGGAAAAAAATATATCTGAAAAAATCCATAAAGTTCTGACCATTAACACGAAGCAAGATCTGATGATTTATCCGGGGTATGATAGTTATGCTAAAAACATGATCATTACTCTTAGTAATACATCTGATCATGAGATAAGTGTCCGCAATCCTTCTTCATCAGTTAAATTTGAGCTTTTGAATCAACAAGGTGTCAAATTCGCCACAAGGAGCTACCCTTTTATAATAAAAGGCACCGGTGCCCCGAGTGTCATCAAAATAGCTCCTAAATCGAGTGTTAGACTTGACTATAGTTTTAGTCAAATCGCAGCCGGGATAGCTGATCCTGCTCAAGTGGCAAGTGTGGAAGCCCATTTCTCGGCATATTATGATATCCCGGCTAAAAATGTGACCAACGCGTTTTCAGGCAGAACTTACACATTTAAAATAAAGTAATCTATGACGTTGGAGAGGCATCGATTAAAATTTAAGGTAATGAAGCCATTTATCTTTTTTTGTGTAGTTGTATTCTTTGTCTCCTGTACTCCCCGTCCCGATTATCCTCCTGAAATAAGGGAAGCATTATCCGGGGCGGGGGATAATCATAGCCAATTAACAGAGGTGCTGGAATACTACGGTAAGAATCCCGAGGATAGTTTGAAATTGAAGGCCGCACAATTTTTAATAGCCAACATGCCCGGGAAATATTCGGAATATTATGATACCCCATGGCAAAACATCGCTTCCGCTTTGTATCGCTGGGATAATGTACCAAACAAGGAAGAGCTATTGACAAAATATGATTGGGGAGAGTTGAAAGTTGAAGAAGATTTAAAGTGTATTACATCCGAATACCTGATCAATAATATTGACCTGGCATTCAGGATGTGGCGCGAGCAGCCCTGGGGAAAGCATATTCCTTTTGATGTGTTTTGTGAAGAGATTCTTCCCTACAGGGTTGGTAATGAGCCATTGGAGAACTGGCGTGAAAAAGTCCTCGTCGCGTTTGCCGATCTGGACAGCTACTTCAAAGCACATCCTGATATAACCGTGGTTGAGGCATGCGAAATGGTGAACAAGCAATTGCCGGCATTTATCTGGGTGAACTATCCCATGCCGGCAATGAACTATTCAATGTTAATGAGCACACCAAGGGGGACATGTGATGAAATGGGGGCATTGACGATGTTTGTAATGAGGGCGTTAGGCATACCTGTAACCAGAGATTTTACGATACAATGGCCGAACAGGAAGCTTGGGCATTCATGGAATTCTGTTTGCGACAGCGATGGAAAGCATATCTCTTTTATGGGGGCGGAAACCAATCCCGGTGATTACCATTTGGGGACGCAACTACGGAAAAGCAAAGTGTACAGGAATACATTTGCCAAACAAAACCACATTAATGAAGCTGATAGTCTTATCCCTCCTGAACTGCGCAACCGGTATATGAAAGATGTCTCTTCGGAATACGACGGATGTAATTATAATGTGGAGTTATCCATACAATTTATGCATCCGTATAACAAGGAGAGCCAGTATGTTTTTTTACTTTCGATGGGGAAGGAAGCGTCTACCGTTGTCGACCAAGGACAGATGAAAGACGGGAAAATGATTTTTTCCGGTATAGGAAAAAATGTGCTCTATTTACCCATATTTTACGCGGGTGATGCATATACTCCTGCCGGATATCCATTTCGTCTCAATGATAGTGGACAGTTGCAGGTCTTCAAGCCCGATATGGAGAAGCGTGAAACCCTCTATATATATGATGCAGGAAAGAACCATCCATGGCTGTACCGCATGCAGCAGGGGGTCTTTGAAGGGGCAAACCGTATAGACTTTTTTGATAAGAAAGCGCTGTATATCATTAAAGAGATGCCGGGTGCCGATTATGAAAAGGTGGGGATTACTGATCCCACCCCTTACCGGTACCTGCGTTACATATCTCCCAAAGGAGGACATTGCAATGTGTCAGAAATACAATTTTTAGGTAAAAATGGACGTAAGCTTGAAGGCAAACGAATCGGGACTCCCGGTTCATGGTATAATTCACCCGCTACCGCTGATAAAGCATTTGACGGCGACATATATACCTATTTTGATGCCGCCGAAGCTGATTTTGCATGGACGGGACTTGATCTGGGGACACCGCAGGTTATAACAGGAATTCATTACTTGCCTCGTATTGAGGACAATCGTATTATTCATAACAATAGGTATGAACTCTATTACTGGAACGGAGATGATTGGGAAGTTCTGGAGAAAAAGAATGCTGAGCAGAACCTGCTCCGTTTTCAAGTGCCGTTGAATGCGATATTTTACCTCAGAGATATGAGAAACGATACGGAAAGTAACAACTATTTTATGGTAAAAGATGGCAAACAGGTCTGGATTTAAATCATTGTGGGTGAGGTGGAATAGTCGCTCATTATTGTATGTAGTGTTTCTTTTATTAATGTCCGGGTGCGATAAGCCGGATCATGATGATAGGGTTAATCGCACTGTATTGATCTATATGGCGGCGGATAATGACCTTTCTGATAATGCCTTAAGAAATATTGAGCAGATGAAGAGTTCATATCCGGTTGATGGTAAAAATAATCTGTTGGTGTTTGTCAATCTCCCGGAAGAGAAACCTTATCTGATAAAAATTGAGGCGGATACAGAAATAGTAATAAAGCAATATGAAGAATTCAATTCCCTTGAAGTACAGAATATGCGTAGGGTATTGGTTGACATGATTGGCATGTACCCGGCCAATGAATATGGACTCGTTTTATGGTCGCATGGCAGCTCCTGGCTTCCGCCAAATTTCCAAACGAGATCGTTCGGAGAAGAAAAAGGTCTGCAAATGGATATTACAGAATTATCAGATGCATTGCCTGTAAAATTTGATTTCATCCTATTTGACGCTTGTCTGATGGGATCCGTAGAAGTTGCCTATGAATTGAAGGATAATGCTGACTATATAATTGCATCCTCCACCGAAACGCTTTACACCGGTTTTCCTTATGACATGATTATTCCGGATTTAATAGCTGCTTCGCCGGATTTACAAAAAGTGGCAAAAAAATATATGGATTATTACCGGCAATTAACGGGAATATATCGTTCTGCTACTATATCGGTTATTAACACAAATGAACTGGAAAAACTAGCAGAAATAACATCATTGCTGTTGGGTGGCAATTCAATCAATATGGACTTATTCAATCGTTCTGTTGTACAGCGGTTAGATAGTTATGAAGAACAATATATCTTTGATTTCTCTGATTTTATACATAAAGCATTCCCGGATAGCCAAACAGAACCCTTTGACAACCAACTGCAAAAAGTTGTATTATACAAGGCGCACACTGATGAGTTCATGGGGGATTTTTTTATCAACACATATTGTGGACTGAGTTCATATATTCCATTGAAGTCAAGAGATGATTTGAATAATTATTATCAGAGACTAAAATGGTATAAAGATAGCGGGTACAATCGTTTATTCAATTAGCATGTCGAGGATCGTTCCTTATATCATCGGGCTATGTATCATCTCACTCCCATTGTTATACAGTATTTCGGGTGATATACTTGCAAATGAATTGACAAGCTCTTTGTTCGTTTTTATCCTACTACTGGTTGTGGCCAAACAACTTATATATCTCCTATTCAAGAAAAAACTTGAAAAAATTTCTTTTAACATTGTAGATCTATTAACAGCAAGCCTTCTATTTTACTGTTTAATCAACATACTGGTAAATAGAGATTGGGGAATGGACAAATATATTATATACAAGTGGAGTGCTGTGATATTATGCTATATTTTTTTTCGCAATTACCATTATTCAAGGCTTCAACTGTTAATAGCTTGTTGTATCTCTGGTTTATTCCAATCTTTTATTGCTATTTATGAAAAGAGGGGTATACTGGCCAGTCGTAATATAACCTTTGATGTAACAGGTTCGTTTAATAACCCGGGACCGTTGGGTGGATATATTGCCGTTTGCTGTGCCATAACAATGGGTCTGTTATTCCATGCCATAAGGAATAAGCGGCACCATTCATCATGTTTTATTTCTGTTGCCCTGTTCATACAATTATATGGTCTCTATTTAACAGAGTCTCGCGCCGCAATTCTGTCTCTTGTCCCCGGTTTAATTTGGATATCTCATTCCACGTTAATGAAAATGGCCGGAAAGAAAAAAAAGTTGCTACTTACTATTATTGGTTCGGTATTAATTGTCGGGGGCTTATTTTTATACCGATACAAGCCGGCCTCTGCTGATGGCAGGTTATTAATTTGGCGGGTTTCGGCAGATATGATTGCTGATGCTCCACTCTTTGGGCATGGAATTGATGGCTTTTCGAAAGAATACATGATTTATCAGGCAAATTATTTCAAAGAAAATCCTACCTCATATTTTACTTCGGTTGCTG
>JBAZIG010000060.1:0-6937 GCA_041651955.1 Minisyncoccota bacterium
AGCGCCACAATGGCTTTTTTCCCAATATGGTTCAGCCCCATGGAAAGCCCTATGGAAACCGTTGTTTTTCCCACCCCGGCACGGGTAGGTGTTATAGCTGTGACAAGTATCAGGTTACTCTCGGCAACTTTTTTATCATCTATTTGATCAACGGGGACTTTGGCCATATAATTGCCATACAGGTTCAGGTTTTCACAGGCAATTCCCGCATGAGATGCTATATCTCTTATATTCTGCATTTTATATGCATGAGCAATTTCAAGATCCGTTTTCATAATAACTTCTGTTGTTTATCCAAAAATACGAAATCCTACCGGAAGACAGCATTCCAAACTTGGCTTTTATGCAAGAAAATACCCCTGGTCAGGGATGGATGATCCGGGTGTGATTATGGTCAAATAACCTAATCCCTGACACAACGAACAGATAACCCCGTTTCCTTGCTTTCCTGGTAACTGCGAAATTCGCCGCTATAGTTGTACAGGGGCCAGTTCCGGACGCTACCTGTACCGTCCTCTGTAGAACTCCACCAGTCGCCGTAGTCACCAATGGCGTTGAATGTACCACGGAAATATGAACGGTTGCCCCCCGGAAGAGCTGTAAAACCACTTGAATTCGTTGCGTCTGTGTTGGGGGTTGTCCAATGAGCAGTTCCGGCTTCTTTCATTTTGCCTCCGGCAACAGAGGTTCCCCCTAAATATTCTGTTAATTGTGTCCACTCTGCATCACTGGGAAGGTGCCAGCCACCGGGACAGGCAGTCAATGCTGCCGGCCAGTTGTAGAGCACCCCGTAGGTTTTGTAGTTATCAAAGGCTTTTGCTTTTTCTACATCTGATATTTCATAGTCATAGCCGTAAACATAGTAATAGGGTTCTGTATCAGAACCTGTTTGCGGATGTGCCACACTTGGAAGATACGCCAGATTCTCGGACATCCAGGTTTGCTCTCCTATGGTTACAGTATTGTAAACTTTGCCATCACGAGGGTCTTTAAATGTGTCAGGAGGGTCTTGCGACCAGCAGAAATATGACAGTGCACCGGCTAGTAAGAAAAGAATAATTTTTTTCATGTCTTGCAAGTTTAATGAGAATTTGTATATAAAAGGGACACGTAACTACTTAATAATTCATTCTCTGGAAGGCAATGAAAGAAGACCTGCAAAAAAAAGCCCTCATCTTTGGATTGATAATAGCACCTGTTTAAAAACTTGACATAACATCCTAAATATAACAATATAAATCGAATCAACAATTATCTCAATTCCGAATCACTTTGAATTCGGGAGTTACTAAGGGGGAGTTGTTATAGTATAGTTTTACCAACAAAAAAAGCCCTGCAATTCTTTGTGAATCAGGGCTTTTCTTTTTATTGTTTGTGCTCGGGACGGGAGTACAATTTTGACTTTTTGAAGCCCTAAAATTGCCCCGAAAATGGCAGAAAATATGATAAAAACCACTTTTTCAATATATTGGCAAAAGTAATATAAAGTAATTAAATATCAAAATTGTTTCACCAATATGTTTCACCAGTGAAAAAAAGGTTATATTTGCACTTGAATAACCTTCAGGAATTATGGCAACTTTCACTTTTGAAATCAAAAACAGGCCGAACCGGGCAGGAAAATTTCCAATCTATTTGAGAATTACCCAGAACCGGAAACACAAAAGAATCAAGACAACCATTGAGCTGAACCGGATGAATGACTTCAATCCGAAGGCAAAGCAGGACAACTGGATCAAGAAGCAGGAACCAAATCATAAAAAGTGGAATGATATTCTGGCAAAAGAACTGGAAAGGGGAAAGGATGCCTTCAGGAAACTGGAAGAAGAAGGGATGGCAACTTCAGCAATTTCTTCAATAATTGCCGAACAGGGGAAGCCTTCATCCTTTCTGGATTATGCCAGGGAAAGGACAAATGAAAATTTTTCTGAAGGGGGAATCAGAATCTGGAGAATATATAATGGCTTCTGCAATAAGCTGGAAGCCTTTCTAAAAGAAAACAAAAAGACAGATCTTCCCTTTGCCGAACTTTCCCCTGCCCTTTTGTCAAAATTCAAGTCTTATCTGCACACCCTTCACAATGTAAGGGAGCCGGAAAAGATGCTGCACCCAAACACTATAGCCCTGAACCTTCGTATCTTCAAGACCATAGTAAATAAAGCAGTCAAAGAAGGCCTGATCAAACCGGAAAAGAATCCCTTTCTTTCTTTTGAGAATAAGACTATCAAGACAACCAAAGAAAAGCTGACAGATGAAGAACTGGAAAGGATCAAGAATCTGGAACTGGCAGAAGGAAGCAGAATCTGGGATGCCAGGAACATTTTCCTTTTCTCTTTCTATTGTGCCGGAATCAGGATCGGGGATCTTCTGCAGTTAAGATGGATGAACACCACACCAGAAGGCAGGCTTATCTATTATATGGGAAAGAACCACAAGAAAAGGGATCTTCTTCTAATCCAGCCAGCAAAGGAAATCCTGCAGCTATACTGGAAGGAAGGGGCAAAGCCAACAGATTACATTTTCCCCCTGCTGGATAATGATCAACCATTTGCCGGGGCAATCATACCGGAAGACAAAGAAACCCTGTCCCCTGCTATGAAGCAGAAATTGATTGAACAAGTATCTTCAAAGACTTCAATTGTGAACAATAACCTGAAGAAGATAAAAGAACTGGCAGGCCTCAACAAGAAGCTGACTTCCCATATAGCCAGGCATACCTTCGCATACAAAGCAAAGCAAGCAGGAATTCCAGATGGCCGGATCAAAGGCATCCTGGCACACTCCAGCCTGAAAGTTACAGAAGGATATATGGGGGAATTCTCAACTGAAGAAGATGATAGGGTATTATCTTCTATCTTTGAAGAAAGCAGCCCAAAAGCCCGAATAATGGCCTTAATTGACCAGCTTAAGCCCGAAGACCTGGAAAGGCTGATGGACTTAATTCAGAACAAATAACAACCATAAAAAGCAAAGTAAAGGAAGAAGAAACATAAGTTATTACCATGAATGAAATTGAAGCAAAAGACAAGAAGATATTGGATGCAATATTGAAAAAATACAATTATGAACTCATTGCCGGGAAGCCTCCAAAGAAGAAGCCACTATGGTTTAAACCCCTTGATACTATATATGAATACCTTAAACAACCGATAATTGCCGGTTATTTCAGTAGGGAAATTGAAAAATTCCAAATATTTAAATCTACAGATGCATTGGAACTGGCAAAAATTATACTTTTCTTGGGAAGGGTATTGAATGTTAATTTCAAACAAGAATATGCTGTAAGAATGGAATATGACATTAAGGGTTTTACTCATAAATGTAAGATTGAAAAAAACCTCAGTTTTATTCTGAAAATGTATCAAGCAGCTCAAAAATTACTCAAAGAAGAAAAATGTTTGTCTTTTATTGGTCTTGAAAATGATGATATGGAATTCTCCAGGCAAGAAATTAAATTCATCATTAATGAGCTGGAAAAAAAGCCAAAGACCGATACTCAAGAACTTGGAAATAGTGCAAACACGCTCCAGTTTCGTTTTAAGATGATTGGGCTTCTTTCCAATGTTGGAACAAAAGGAAAGGGAATTGTCAAAGAATTGGCATTCCTTTATGATTACATAAATGAGTTGATTAAGGGGAATGATACCAGTACATTATCCAATAAAGTAAAATCAGACACAATTAAGAATGCGATTAATTCTTACTTAAAATGGAAGATAAAAACAGCTAGACCAGAAGATGAAGATGCCTTTAATGATATTGAAATGTGGGAAAAATAAGGAATCATTATTGATTTATAAAAATTGGGTAAAATAATTGGGTATAATTAATGAGTATTACCCAAATAAAATAACCAATTCGATTAACCTAATTCTCTGTTTTTTAACTTGTTAGATTAATTATATCATATTACCTTTGCATCATAGATGGGAAACCATAACCATCAATATTATAAAATTATGCAAAGAGTAAATGAAAAAAAATCAGCCGGGATGCTGCAAATGGCCGTAGTCCCGGAAGCTTTTTTGTCAAAGCTAGCAGAAGGGCTGGAAGAAGTAAAAAACCTTCTATCTGAAAAGAAAAAAGAAGAACTGAATTCCCAGTGGGTCGGATCTAGTATTGCTCGTAAGATGCTAGGCGTTTCACAGAAGACCTGGCAGACTTACCGAGATAAGAGAACCATCCCTTTCAGTCAATTTGGCCGGAAGATCTATGTGAAAAGAGCAGACCTTGAAGCCTTTCTGGAAGGCAACAGGATAGCAAAGTAAGGAGAGACGTGGGGATGATTGAAGAAAAATATATTCAAGCAGCAATGCAGGAATCCTGGTATGAAAGAAAAGCCGGGATTTTATCCAGGTATTATCATAAGACTGGCTGCAAAATCCTTCCAAACAGACTTTCCATAAGCCGGGATGAACTTAATAATGTGCGTAAAAAGGGCAGGAAACTGACCCATCCAGTAATCGGACAACTTGTCGGACGATTTACTAAGGAGGAAGAAAGTCCCTTAAAAGTAAACTATCCCTTCATGTGCAGAACCCAGATCTGGCAGATCCCGGAATATCCACTTTTTATCGGATATGGGAGTATCGGGATCAGCGATGAAGAAAGAAAAATTGACTGGAAATCTGATACCGAGGATCTGATAATCCTGGAAGCCGAAGATCCCGCCTGGGAAAGAATCCGAATCTTCTATTTCCATGCTATGATTAAGGAACTGGAAGAAGTAATGACTTTCTTATCAAACAAATTCACTAAAAAATTTACTAATTATGAAAATTACAATTAATAAAATACCAACCCTGGATTCCTGGGGACAGTTAATCCCGACAGGAACCATTGAAGAAGTAAATTTTTGTACACTGTTAGTAACAATTCGTGAGGGGCTTAAGTATTTAGGAGATAAAATCAGTAGTACAGAAGATGAGGAGCAAAAATATAAACTGGCAGACCTGATATCGGATGCAGCAGAAATTCACAATAATATTCGGGATGCAGTTTCCGGAGTACTGAATGAATTGAATTATTAAAAGAAACGAAGGGGGCAGCTGACCCTGCCCCCTTAATAAACGTAAAATGATTGATTTTGTAGCAGCAACCAAGCAACTAAAATCCCTCAAATATAAGCCATTTCTGGCATATTTGCAACAGCAAGAATCCGAGTTCACAAACCTTCCCGTTTCCAGCATATATGGCAAGGTATCTGGGGGCGAAAGCCTGTACTTTTCCCGTGCCGAATTACTTGAAGATCTAAAGAACGGGGGTAAAAAGTCAAACGCTGAAATTGAGCGTGATGCTAATACGTATTTATTGAACAATAAAAAGGGGCTTAACACGGAAGTCATCCAACTGAACAGCCCCAAGGTCATCTTGCTTAGATGTGGCAATGGTACGCATTTTCATTTACAATCGAAAAAAGTATTTACAGCACTTTACGGGCAGCTGAGATCAATATTGATAGGTTCTATTGAAACAGGTGTTTTAAGGACAAATATTTACCGTTACATTGCTAAATGGGAAAAACAGGACTGTGTTCAAATTGCACTGAGGGGCGTTTGCCCGGTTTCAAAACACCATGCTGGATTTAATACCACGAACCCCGAATTATTCCTGGCCGTCATTCAACTCTCAATACCCTTTAGCTATGATAATTAAACCGGTATTTGAAGACCTTGACAACCCGGCCACTATCATAAGCCACATTAAGGGGCTGAAGGAGATAAGCACAGTGATGCCACATACTGAAATATTATACCACCTTATTGAACAGATTGAGCCGTTGGACTTTATATTATTGGTCTATCCACAGGCAGAAGAATTAAGGAAACAATTGAGACAGGCAGAACCTGGAAGTGATCGGGCAAGGGGAATACAAGCACAATTAGATAAACTGAAATTGAACCATAAACATTACTTGGTTCTATCCATTGAAAACGTCTTGGCGTTCACAGTTAATAATCGTTGGGGCTTATGCAAAAACCATGATTTTATTTACTTATACAACGGTGCGTTTTGGAATGAAATTGACAAGGAAACATTCCAAAAGTTTTTAGGCGAAGCAGCCGAGAAAATGGGCGTTGAGAAATTTTCTGCAAGATTTTACAAATTTAAGGAACAGCTTTTTGAACAGTTCCTTGCAACGGCATATTTACCCACCCCCGAAGTCAATAAAAATACCGTATTGATCAACCTACAAAACGGGACTTTTGAAATAAGCACACAAGGGACGAATCTGAGAGCGTTTGATCGTTCGGACTTCCTTACCTACCAACTACCATTTGAATACAACTCACAAGCAAAAGCACCATTGTTTGAAGCGTATTTAAATAGAGTATTGCCCGACCCTGAATGCCAAAAAGTATTAGCGGAATACCTGGGATTTGTATTCATTAAACACGGGAGCAATGCGATAAAAGAGGAAAAGGCGCTAATCCTTTACGGTACTGGAGCAAATGGGAAAAGCGTATTTTTTGAGATTGTAAACGCTTTGTTAGGTGAGGACAACGTAAGCAGCTATTCATTAAAGAACCTTACAAATGATAGAGGAGAGTACCGGGCAAAGTTGGTTAACAAGTTGGTAAACTATGCCAGTGAAATAAACGGGAATTTAGAAGCCTCAATATTTAAACAGTTGGTTTCAGGCGAACCCCTAGAGGCCCGTTTACTTTATGGGCAAGCTTTCACTATGAGGGATTATGCAAAACTGATTTTTAACTGTAATGAATTACCTAAGGATGTTGAACATACAAACGCCTATTTCAGACGGTTTTTAATCATTCCTTTTGACGTGACCATACCACCAGAAGAACAGGATAAATCCCTCCATAGTAAGATTATTGAAAAGGAATTATCAGGCGTATTTAATTGGGTATTAAACGGGCTGAATAGACTATTGGCGCAAAAAAAGTTTTCAGATTGTGAAGCAGCCCAACAAGCT
>JBAZIG010000061.1:0-6837 GCA_041651955.1 Minisyncoccota bacterium
GCTATAATTTGTCCGTGCTGTTCGGCCAAACCAATAGGATCATCCCAGGTCTTTCGTTGTATTTTCTGTAACTGCGCCCGGCTGATGTTTTCTTTCCGGATGACAGGCGTTCCCGGAAGCCCCTGCTTTCTTGTGTCATAGATAAAAATAGCATTTTTATTTCGGCTGATCCCGGTGGCACTCCACAGAAAGAGTCCTTTGCTATCTTTTGCCTTGAGGATAACTCCCGGAAGGCCATGCAATTTCCATGGCCCAGTCTGAACAGGAATCTCGAGAGTGAACCAAACTTCGTAGGAACGACCCCTGAAACAGGCGGTTGCTTTATAGCATTGGTGGGAAAGGATTGTATCCGATTCATTCAGGTTCAATTGCCAGTCAATATCAGGAACAGGTTCATTGTAGATATATTCTGTGTTGATAATGGTTGTCCAGACGGTAAGTTGACCTTTCTCCGGGTAATTGAAATAAAAATTTTCATAATGATCTTTCTCATTTGTTGCCATCCAGTTGCGTGGGTTTAATCCTTCTCGTGATTTACTAATTCTAGCCCTATACATGGTGGAATCTGTTTTATCGGCTAAAAGACTGAAATAATGGATAAAATGTGAACCAATATCCAATCGCTGCCGGTCCGTATAACGTATATCGGAAAGGGTATCGATGGCGAACGTGAAATCATAGGTGACGGACAGGAAGCTTGAATCTATGGTCGTCTTCTTTGTGACGTCACGGCAATGTGGATTCTGAGCAGAACAATTTATTACCAATAAAGTCAAGCAAAGAAATTCAAGTAATCGTTTCATATGGCTCTGTTTTCATATTATAATAATTCAAGTAATGATATTGTATTCTTATAAGGATATTGGCAGATCTGTAGCTAAAATAATTTCGAAAAATTCAATTTTCCCATTATTTAAGTAGAACACGGTGACAATTTTTCTGGTTGTATTATTTTTTATAGATTATGTAACCATTTTTTTTCTTCTACTTCTTTAATTATATAAGCAAAGTATTTGGCATTTTTACGTCAAACCAGCTTAGGATTAGCCACAAATAATCCTTTACGCATTATAGGGTTTATCAAAAAAAAAATTGGTAAATAATCACTGCTGCCCGGTTAAATTTTAATCAATATCTGAATGATTGCTAATACGTTGATATTTAATATAATTGAGACAACTGATTCAAGTATTTTAAAAATTCATATTTCTAATCGAAAAACGGAATAGTAATCGTATATTATTGATATAATAATACTTATTGGAATAAATGCTTTCTTAACCGGACACCAGTGATAAATAATAAATATTAAGGTGCAAAATTCGGAACATGAAGGTGGTTATCACCGTTCGTAGAATGACCTCCTCCAGGAATTTCAGAATTTGCAAATCCATTGTCTAGATCAGATGAACCTCCATTATTTGCATAGTAACAACTACATGAACATATCCAATTCTCGCCTCCGGTGACATGTTTCATCTCTTTTTCATTAAGGCTACTGTATTCAAGGTTGTTTAATTTTAATGATTTCATAGCAATAAAAAATTAACGAAGCCTACTCGTCAGCTTTTCGGCATCCGCTCCGGGTAATTTATACAGACCGGGCTCTGCATCACGATTACCTGTTATCGGTTCTTGTGAAAAGAAGATGTAGTTTTTATGCCTGTTGTCATTTTTACTTTGATATGTTATGTACCACCTTTGATCTGATGGAATAGGTTTTATCCGGCTGGCAAGACCGCGTTTTGTGTATTTATTCCAGTTCCAAAGGAGGAATATAGGGTATCTTTACGTCTCCGGGTTTGGCTTCAATATATTTTCCGTTTTTATAAACGTAAAACTGTCTGTTTGCTGTAAGATACAGAGAAACAGGGTCTTCCCAAAATTTTCGTTCTATTTTCAAAAAATCTTTTCTGGAGAGCTGGTAGCTATTAGTTTTTTCAATATCATTTATCAGAATTTTTCTTTCCTTTGCCTTATACATTCTCGTAACACGCCATTCAAAATGTCCTGAGGTTTCAGCTATCAGCAATATGGTACCGGGCAGACCATTAAACTTCCATGGTCCGTAAGATATGGGAATGTCGGAAGTAAACCAGGCGGTATAGTTCCTGCCTCTGAAACGAACAGAAGCTTTATTACAAGGATAACCTAAGATGGTTGTTGTATCATCTTGGATAATTCTCCATTCCATAACAGGCATCTCTTCTTCATAGATAAAATGGCTTATATAACCAACAGATACGGTCAGGATCCCCTTTTTCGGGTAATTGTAATGACAATCGGCGTAACTGATGTTCTCATTACTGCCCAGCCCAAGTTCCTTATATACATTGAACGCTTTGGTTGCTGTCACACGCAGAGAGTCGGCTTGCTCTCCGTAAAGACTGTAATACCTGCTGTACTTATGTCCCACATCCAGCCGATATTTTTCGGAAAAAGGAGGGTTTCCTAGTGTGTCTTTGTAGAAGGTGTATACATATTCTATGGTAAAGATACAGTCATCTATGACAGTCATCTTTGAAAGCATCCTGAAAAATCCAGCCAGATCCTGTGCAAAAATTCCCGTCGAGATTAGTAGTGTCAGAAAGGTCAATTTTATTTTTTTATATGCAATTATCATGACTACCTTCATAAAAAATAATATTGTCACTAAACAGTTTATAACGTTCAAATTCGAGCCCTAAGGCAGCGTATTGAGTTAATGGAATACAAGTGAATAATTGAATGACTTCATAAAACGTTTATTGAATATGTATCACTTGTATTCCACAGATAGAGGAATGCTTAGAATATCAAGGTATCGGTTCGATTTCTCTCATAAATGCAACTAACCTATCCCTTGGGCAGTCTGGAGTTTCCCACCCATGTACTGAATTAGCACATCCATTGTCAACCGTGCTCGATCCACCTTGATCTGCATATAGGCAACCACAATAACAAATTGTTGAATCTCCTCCGGTGATGTGATTCATCTCTTTGTCATTCAAATGATTCTTTTCAAGGTTGTTTAATTTTAATGATTTCATAGCAAAAGTAATTAAAGAAGCCTACTCATCAGCTTTTCGGCATCCGCTCCGTGTGATTTATACAGACCGGGCTCTGCATCACGATTACCTGTTATCGGTTCTTGTGAAAAGAAGATGTAATTTTTATGCCTGTTGTCATTTTTACTTTGATATGTTATGTACAACCTTTGACCTGATGGAATAGGGTTTATCCGGCTGGCAAGACCGTGTAAAACTATTTTATTGTACATAAATTGTTTTTACCAAGAATCAATTCATATTGACCGGGAGAAGGACAAAGCCACTGGTAAACACATTCGGAACAGGGCTCCTGGTCCCTGATTACCCGCCAGGCGTAATTCTTGTGTAATTCGTTTTTAATTAAGTCATAAGGAGAATCCTGCATATATCCGACGGGCGGCTTGTTGACATTGGAAAAAACTAATCCGTCCGGCAACAGGATGAGTTCTCCGAAAAAGTTAATATTAACCGCCTGGTGGGCGAATACTATCCTTTTGGAAAGGGTTGTATTCGTAATATCTTCTTCATTCAGAAAAACGAACCGGTTGAAGAAAGCGTAATTGTTATCATAAATAGGGATATACTTATATAGTTTTATTTCATATTGGGATACCAGATGTTCCCAGTAATTGTACTCAGTCTGGCTCCTGATAAGGAAATTAAATTCAAAGGGATGCTGGCCCTTGTGGTATTCAAGAAAATCTCTCAATGCAGTTAGTGCGGCCGGCTCGTATTCACATATGAGGATGGTTGTTACATCGAGCAGTGTGAGAATGGATGTTATATTATCCGACAGTTCCCGGACATGGCAATAATAAACAACCTTAGGAGCCGCGGCTTTAAGTTTTCCTGAGAGGGATATTAAAAAATTTGTTGACTCAATATGTGAAAAAACAATGTTGATTTTTTTTATATACCGGGAATGAATATGATCAAAGAAGTTTAGTATTTCCGAATCCTCAAGACGACTTTCGGAATGGAACGGATAGTAGGTTTGACGGTAATAAGAAGGTCCCGGAAAACGACCGCCTGTATAGATGGTAAGGGTTGTCAAATACTTCAGGAGGTTCTCGTCAAAGCTTTTTGAAGGACTGTTTTCCAATTTTTTTATATCATTCTGAATAGAAAGAATGGGAGGCAGAGAATAAGCTTTTTCAAGATGGTCAGTAATGAATCCGTATTTTTTCCTGATTATGAGGTCAACAAACTCCGTCTCCTCTGCTGTTAAATTTTCCGGTTCAATTTCAATAGAGTACAGATTGTCAACAAATAGTAAAGCAGAGCACAGGGATTTTAGTACAGGCGTATTATTGAAGCCATCACTTATAAATGTTTTTGCATTATACAGTAACCCGGCACTGGCCTTCAGCCATAAAAAAGTATCTGGAAATAATGTTAAAACCTGTTTCATGATTTATTCCATTATAACATCGTTCATGATCTTAGCATACAAATGAGGATGTTCTTTCAGGTAATCCATACAGGACGCAGCATAGTATTTAAAAGCGGTATCTCCCATAAACCCGGGACAGACCGGTTTCTCTTTCTTAGCAATGCAGGGGATAAAATAAAGACACTGAATACAACTTTTCTTTCTTTTACATGATTTACATTGAACCTCCATTTTTTCAAGGTAATAATTGTAGTTTTCAGTAACGGAGTTAAGATCCAATAATACACCTTCTTCAGATATACTGCCCAAAGCAAAAGAATGGTCTATTTTTTCACATTGCAAAATTTTACCATTTACTGTAACAAACATTTTTTTACCGAACGGGGTACACGTTCCGGTTGGTGTAACTGTAAAGTTTTCTTCATCTATAAACAGGCTGTTATAATCTTTAAAATAATTGCCGCTGTATTGAAATAAGAAGAGTAGCAATTCATGCGTTCTTGGATCAGATAAAAATAACTCCTCGGATATTTTTTTACAATTACCTGATAGCATAAGACTTTCCATCTTATTTCTAAAGGTTTTTTCAAATTTTTCTAATTTATCGGGTTTTATCCCCGAGGTGTTGAGTTCCGATATTGAGGGACGTTTATTAAACTCTTTTTTCATGAAAGTCATGATCCCTTCCACGCTGTTGCGATTATGCAATACAGAATTGAAATTCACGTTGTTCATAAAAAATGCAGGGTATAAATTTTGCAGGATTTTCACATTTTTATATACCTTGTCGAATGAATTCCTTCCGGATATGTCTGATCTGTAACTCTGAGCCGCTTTGTCTCCGTCGAGGCTAATTAAAAGATGAAAATTATGAGCAACCAGATAATCCATATATCTGTCCAATAAAACAGCATTGGTAGTCATAGAGAAAACAAAATTCCTGTTGATGTGTTGGTGTTCTAAATATTGAACAACGGCCATAATAAGATTCATATTTAGCAACGGTTCTCCACCATAAAAACTGATATATGTGTTTGGAATTTCAGAAGCCGGGCGGTCTTTTGTCCAGATAACGAAAAGGTATTCAAACAGGAGCTTAATCTGTTGAAAAGTCATATATTTCGATTCTCTTTTATCATAACCGAAATACATATCGCCATAACCGCAATATTTGCATTTTAAATTACAAGCATCCGTAATTTCAAAAGTGATTTGCTTGAGATTCAGCAAATTCTCATAAATGTCGGTTGAATTAATTTTTCTGAAAACCATGATTGAGTTATGACCTTAAACTGATTTTCATAGCAACAACACCCCATAATACCTAAAGGCCGCCGTTATGAAAATTGTGTACTCTCCCATAGGTAAATTATAAATCGGAATATAAAAGGTTGCGGCATTGGTGATGCCGGCCTTTATTCTGGAAACAGATGCTCCGGCAGCATTTTTTATTTCTATGAAAACTGTACCAGTGAAGTTCAATATGTTTACATAAACGTACCGATTGTCGTGTTCAGCGGTTACGATTTCAACGATAAGAGATTTAGGCCTCAATGGATCAATCTTAATATCAATTTTTGCAGTACTTGTAGTATCCTGGGCCAAAGCAGTACCAGTTAATAGAAAAAAAGCAAAGCATATAAAAAACGTCTTCATAATCAACTTTTTAGCAATTTTATTAATTAAATCACTAAAAGTCAATAACAGAGAAAAAAGTTTCGGCAAAATGAGGGTTAATACATACTATATCAACAAGTTATGTTTCAAAAGTTTCGTCCTAATAGTTGAAAAAAAGTTTATTTTCCCGCAATCTTCCTCTTGATTTTGGATTTGCTTGATCGAATATTGTCTGTTGTTACATTTAACAAACCGGCAATGAGTTCATTCGAAAATCCGCTTTCGGATAATTTATGAATGAGTTTTTCCCGGTCGCTGAGCTGAGCGGGAAGGCTATTGTCGTCATTGAAGATATTGTTGAAAAGAGGATCTTGTATAATGGCAGAACATGATTTACGGTATTCTTTGTTTATACTGACAATCTTTTCCTGCAGGGTGTGATACAATTCCGGACAGGTTTCACGGTTCTTGTGAGCCAATCGGTTAACGTTAGTAACAAAGTCTGGAAGGATTCCCAGGGTACAATTGATTGCCGCCACAAAAAAACGCAATTGATCTGTTTTTTGCTGCTGTATGATTTCCAGCCGTTTGTTTCTAACCGCTGTGTGCTTCCAATATAAGATTCCAAATGATAAAATCAGTGCGATGGCAAACAGGACTACGAAACCTATGATAAAAGCTCTTTTCTTTAATTTTTCTTTCAGCAACTGTTGTTGCACTTCAGCAATATTGTATTTCTTTTCAAGTTCCAGGATTCGTTTTTCATTAACTACAGTGTGATAGGTTTGAAACGCCTCC
>JBAZIG010000062.1:0-6743 GCA_041651955.1 Minisyncoccota bacterium
GGTTGGTTGGTTGGTTGGCTGTTGTTTGGCGGCAGCTGCACGATTGATCGCTTAGAGTCGAGCTTCCCCTTATCCATGTGCAGACTGCCTTATAAACCCGATTATGATTCTGGAGGTCTTAAGCCCCACCAGGTGCGAAATCGAGGGTAAAGTGCGCCTGGTGGGCAGGTACCCATACAGCTCTATCATCACCTTTTTTTGTAATTAATCAAAAAATACATATTTTTGTAATAGCCATTATATTAACAACCGTTACAATAAACAAATTCATGAAATTCTACGACCGAAAGGATGAAAGAAAGTTGCTCAAGAGTAATTTGGAGCAATCAAAAAAAAGTGCCTGTTTCACAGTATTGGTTGGACGTCGCCGGATAGGAAAAACAGCCTTATTAATGGAATCATATAAAGAAGAAAAATATCTTTATTTGTTTGTTTCCCGTAAAAATGAAGCCCTGCTATGCGCTCAATTTCAGAGCGATGCAGAAAATGCGTTGGGGGTGCGTATCTTCGGCACCATTACGCAGTTTCGTGATCTTTTTGAGCAATTAATGATTTATGCCACTAAAGAACACTACACGCTCATCATTGATGAATTCCAGGAATTTGATAGTGTCAATTCTTCCATTTTCAGCGATATTCAAAATCTGTGGGACAAGTATAAAGATGAGGCGAAAATTAACTTTATCGCTTGCGGTTCCATCTATTCCCTAATGATGAAACTGTTTGAAGATAAAAAAGAACCTTTATTCGGCCGGCTAACTTCCAAAATCGTCCTACAGCCTTTTTCTGTAAGCGTTATTAAAGAAATCCTCGGTGATTATAACCCATATTTTACACCGGAAGATTTACTCTGTCTGTATACGCTTACCGGCGGCGTGGCAAAGTATATCACCCTTTTGATGGAAGCCGGCGGAACTTCAGTTCATCAAATGCTGGATTTTGTTACACGCCCCGATTCTCCATTTCTCGGAGAAGGAAAAGATTTGCTGATTTCTGAATTCGGCAAAGAATACGGAACCTATTTTTCCATACTACAGTTAATTGCATCTGGTAAAACCACGCAAAGAGAAATAGATTCCATTATTGAGAAAAATACCGGAGCCTATCTTGTAAATCTGGAAAAAACCTTCTCTTTGATCACCAAAAATAAACCATTGTTTTCAAAGCCAGAAAGCAGAAAGACCAGATGGAGTCTTAACGATAATTATTTAAGTTTTTGGTTTCGCTTTATTTTTCCCAATCAATCCTTGTTGGAAATGGGCAAGTACGATTTGTTAAGGGAGTACATATCAATTAACTATGAACAGTATAGTGGATTGACCTTAGAAAAATACTTTCGTGACAAAATAGCCGAAAGCGAACGTGTCACCCATATTGGCAAGTATTGGGACAAAAAAGGTCAGAACGAAATAGATCTGATTGCGCTCAATAAACTGGATAAGAAAGCCCTGGTTGCAGAAATAAAGCGCAATCCTCAAAAAATTAATCTAAAAATACTGGAAGAAAAAATCGAAACCATAAAAAAAGAACTCTCAACTTATAAGGTTGAATTAAGAGGATTTTCGATGGAAGACATATGACCACTCTGTGAACAGCCAGTTGGTTTGCCCGATTGATCAGCGCCAGGCCGGCGCTGTCGTAGTCTCGGGTATGGCTTAATTGCTACAAAAACAGTGTCATATATACCGGTATATACTCCACCCCATTTTCCCTCTTATAATCCTTTGTGTAGATCAAATACTTGTTCATTGTACGATTAGAGAACTTGGAACAGAAAACGTCTAATGATTTATGCGTTTTATACCCGGAGGACTTAACCTCAACAGGCGATACCTTATGCTTGTGGGGGATGACAAAATCTATTTCATAGTACTTCTTGCCTTCGGCGTATGGAATTGTATGATAAAACAGGTTCTTTCCTGTTGCTCTCAGCATCTGGGCTATAACATTCTCATAGACATATCCGAGGTTGGTACTTAGCTTATCATGCAGCAGCTTATCATAAATGACATTTTCTGTAATATCACTATCCTTGAATGCAAGAGTGACAAACAGGCCGGTATCCGAAGCATACATCTTGAAGTATTTCTCATTCTTTGTAAGGGCTAATCCGGCATTCGGATCATCTGAGTGGTATGCAACATTTACCGTCATGGAATCCTCCATCTCCTTCACGACATTCACAATCCTTTCCACCTTCTCATTCTTTACGGCTTTACCCACCTGATAACGCAATGCGTTTTTGCTGAGTTGAGCGGGAATGGCATCATACATGGCTTTTGCTCTACCCGAGTTATCTATTTTCCCGAAGTCTTCTTCGTAGAGAGCAATGATATCACGTTTTGCCAAATCAACGGCAGTAAAATGGTTCGTTTTAATATATGCAGCAACGGCTTGTGGCATTCCTCCCACAAGCATATACAAGCGGAAATCCCTCATGAGTTTCCTATGAACAGCATCGCCAAGCGGCAATTTTTTTTCAAAAGCGTTACGCAATAACGGAATGGTAGATGTATCGCCAAGCGCCCATCTGAATTCCTCATAATCCATAGGAAACATATCTACCTTTGTTTCTTCACTCGGAATTATAATATTGCGGCTTCTTGACTTGACAGATATTAAAGATCCTGTCTCAATGTAGTCATATAAATGGTCTTTCACCAAATGCTTGATAGCCTGTCTTGCAAGCGGCTGTAGCTGGACTTCATCAAATATGATCACCGATTCTCTTTCGTACAATTGCACCTGATATATGAACTGCAACCTGAGAAAAAGAAAGTTCAGATCAGAAATGTCCTTGAATAAATCGCTGACTTCCTTTGAAACGTTTGAAAAGTCTATCAATATGTATGATTTATACTCATTACGGGCAAATTCCTCTGTTATGGTGGATTTTCCGATACGCCTGGCTCCCTGTATCAGCAATGCTGTATCTCCATTACGCTCCGATTTCCATTTGAGCATCGTATGGTACATCTTTCTTTTGAAAAAGATTATATAGTCTTCCATTGCCTACAATTTTATGTACGAATGTAACCTAAAAACACAGTTCCACCAAATATATTTCTACAAAATGCCGTTATCCACCTTATTTATTTTTGTATTTTGCCGGTGCGCACCATATTCGAACCATCTCCAGAGCGCGTCCGGGAAAATTCTCTATGCCTATTGGGCGAATTGCGCCACCAGGCTGTCTTTGCACAGGGTACAGTGGCCTTGCCATTCCAGGTAGACGTAATGGGGATTGCTGTAACGGATACCGGATGCTATGTTATCCTGTTTCAGGTGAATGGTATCCCCTTTGTAGACAAAAGTAGCAGTCCCGGCGGTTTTGTCAAACTCCATCACCAGCACGGTACCTTCACTATCCGTAAGTTGAGTCTTAACAATATTTTTGTTTCTGCAGCCGTCAATCAGTATGCAAACGGCGCACAGAAGCGCGCCAGCTTGAAGATAACACGTTGTTTGTGGGTGAAATTTTATATATTTGCCATTATTACGTGCGTATAACGTGATTATATTCACATAAAACACACATAAAATGAAAATTCAGCGTGACATTATTGGGCAACTCAAAGAATGGAAAAATAAGGAAATTCACAAACCAATCCTGTTAAAAGGAGCGCGACAGAGTGGCAAGACATGGATTATGGAAGAGTTCGGAAGAGAATGTTTCAATTACGTCGCCACATTCAATTTTGACAGGACCCAAGAGTTGACAACCGTCTTTGAAAAAACCAAAGATATTGAGCGGATCCTCAAAGAACTTGCATTATTCACTAATGTCCCCATAGAACCAGGGAAGACACTCCTGATTTTTGATGAAATACAGGATTGTGAAGGCGCCCTCAATAGTCTAAAATACTTTTGTGAAGAAGCCCCCCAATATCACATCATTGCAGCCGGTTCGCTTTTAGGGGTGGCAGTACGCAGGAAAAAAATGTCTGTTCCTGTTGGAAAAGTGCAGCTCATTGAGGTATATCCTGTTACATTCAAAGAATTTCTGCGTGCTTCAGATCCTCAAACGTTTACGTATCTGGACAGCATAAAACAGTGTACGTCTTTACCCGAGATCATTTTCCAAAAATTGACCGTGGAATATAAACGTTACCTTGTATGCGGCGGTATGCCGGAAGCGGTCACAGCTTTGATTGGAAACGAGGGAATGCAATCAGTAGAAGATGTTTTACAAAATATTCTAGACCTATACACGCTTGATTTCTCTAAATATGCAGCCCCGGTAGATATTCCACGTATCAATAGTTTATGGCGCTCCCTGCCTTCTCAGTTAGCAAAAGAAAACCGTAAATTCATCTATAAGGTTGTTAAAACCGGAGCCCGTGCCCGTGAATATGAGAATGCATTGCTTTGGCTGGAAGAAGCCGGACTCATCTACCGGATTTTCAATGTTTCAAAACCAGGAGTTCCTTTAAGCGCTTATCAGGACCTGTCAGCATTTAAAGTATATGCGTTGGATTGTGGTTTATTGAGACGTCTGGCAAGACTATCGCCTGAAGCAATTTTGTCCGGTAATGCCGGCTACATTGAGTTCAAAGGTGCCTTAGCCGAAAATGCCATTTTGCAGGCACTCGTGTCGCAATCAGATGGACTACCAAATTATTGGAATTCAGGAAACAGAGCAGAAGTTGATTTTCTGCTGCAAGAGGGAACAAATATTGTTCCGGTAGAAGTAAAAGCCGAAAAAAGAGTTAGTGGAAAAAGTCTGTCGGTTTACTCGTCAAAGTTTGAACCTAAGTTAAAAATACGCTTTTCTATGAACAATCTTAAAAAAGACAACGGATTGCTAAGTCTGCCATCCTGTCTTGCCGATTGGACATTCCGGTTCATACGACAGGAATTACATGTATAATACTCCCTCACATATGGTTGGCGGCAGCTGCACGATTGATCGCTTAGAGTTGAGCTTCCCCTTATCAATGTGCAGGCTGCCTTAGAACCGGATTATGATTCTGGAGGTCTTAAACCACACCAGGTGCGAAACCCCGGCAAAAGTGCCCCTGGTGGGTAGGTTTTCCATTCAGACGGCCCCGGTATCCTTTAGAGCACTACAGCCGGTAAGGGATTTGGGAATTTTTACTTGTCGTTATAATGACCGTATGCCGATAAAATCAAGACATTGACTTTTTCTTCTTCAATCAGATATACCAGACGATGTTTTTCCGTTATCCTTCTAGACCATTGTCCTGCTCTGTCCCCACCCAAGGGCTTAGGTTTACCTGTGCCGGACATTGGATGTTCAGTGAGTTCTATCAGTAATTTTGAAAGCTTTTTGAATGCTGAAGGTTCATTGTCCTTTAATCTTTTCATATCTTTCTTTGCCTGACCTGTAAAAGAAATTTTATACATTTCAAAGCGTTTCAAGAAAGTTCTTCAGTGATTCGACTGTATTGAATGTTTCAAGGTTGCCTTCACGAGCCTCGGTAAGTGATTTATCAATTTTAGCAAAAAATTCTTCTTTTGACATAAGCGTATCATCTTTTTTTACAGGCAAAATACGATAAGCCTTGTCCTTGCCTCTCTGAAGAACAATCTCTATACCTTCATCTATTTTATCCAGATAACTTTTCTGATTATCGCGGAACTCTTTAGAACTAATTACCAACATAATCTCATATTTGTACATTTTCGGTACAAATATGGTACATTTTTCGCACCGTGCAAAATATTCTTATCATAAACCTGCGGTTGTCTATAATACTCCCTCACATATGATTGTCGGTTGGTTGGTTGGGTGGAGGTTTTGAGCACCACAGCCGGTACCCATACAGCGCTATCATCACTTCCACGTACGAAAACGCAGATTAGTGGAGTCATTTCGGGGTTCGTCACGGTTTAAGGCACCCAATCGGAACGACCAACACACCGTCATTACGCTTATAAGCGAATTGACCACCAGTCAGTACCATTTTAAAAGAGGGTTGACCCACCTTGTCCGTATCAATTCTCTTCTGTAGTGTTATCAGATGTGCCGCAGCTTCTTCTATCTCACTGCTTCCCAATTTAACTTCCACAGGTGCCCAACGGCCATCATGAAGACGTATTACAAGATCGGCTTCCAAATCACTTTTATCGTGATAGTGGAAAATATCGCCATCGAGCGCCTGTGCATAAATACGTAAATCGCGTGTAGCCAATGATTCAAACAAAAAGCCAAAATATGTCATGTCATCAAGAAGACTGTCAACATTGACATACATTAATGCCGCAGCAATGGAAGGATCCACGAACTGCCGTTTATCTGAAGTCCGGATGGCTGTTTTCGATCTCAACGATGGTTTCCAAGCCGGGATATCTTCAATCAGAAAAATACGACGCAACGCATTCACATAACTATACAAGGTTGTGTCCGAAAAGCCTGTATCATTCGATTTGACATCGGCTAATACAGTGGTAAGCGGAGCCATTGTAGAAATATTACGTGCATATGACCGAAGGAATTGTCGTACTCTTGCCGGATTTCTTTCAACATTGTCCACACGCTGCACATCCATATTTATAACAGCATCCACATAATTACGTGCCACTAAGGAATCACTATCGCCATTTACTACGGCTTCGGGCCATCCACCCCGACATATTATCTGAGCCAAATCAGGAATTGTCAACGTACTTTCAGCCACAACATCGGTCTCACCGGCAAACAGTTGCTCAAGAGAAACGCTGCCGTTTGACTCCTTCGACTCGAAAAGACTCATTGGCCGCATCAATAGATGCGAAATCCG
>JBAZIG010000063.1:0-6723 GCA_041651955.1 Minisyncoccota bacterium
TTATACCTCAGAGGCCAAGATCAAAAACTTCGCTTTCACAGTGGATGACTTGAACCGCATCCTGCCCGCTAAAGCCGAAGTGGAACAATTGGAAAAGCAACTGGCCGAACTGAATCTGTTGAATGAAGAGATTTCCTATTTGCAGCAATGCAAACAGTTCATTACCGACAATGCCTTCAAAGAAGAAGTGTCGGAAGCCATCAATCAATTGGCTCCGGTTTTGGGTAAGGACGATGAAGCGGAACTGGAAAAGTTCAAAAAACTACTACATCAACTCAAAGAGCGCTATGCCGAATGGTACCTTGATTTGTACTTGAAGCACCGCATCAGCCAAAAAGATCATACCCAAAAAATTGCGCTGCTCGACTCGGATGCAAAAGCCATCTGCGATATCCTGAAAGATGCCGATTTCCTTTCTTCGGGTCAGTTCATGCAGTGGCTCCAAAAAATCAACAAACTGCAACCGGCCGACAGCAAAGTGAACAAGAGCCTGATACTGACAGCTCCCTATCAGGATTTCAACCCGGCTGATTTTGAAGGAGCCGAAGTGCTGAATGTAAAGCAGCTGAAAACAGACCTGGAAGAACTGCTGGACCAATGGACCGATACGCTCAAAGACACCCTGGATGACCCCATGGTGAAAAAGAAAATGAACCTGTTGGATGACGCTACCCAAAAATTGCTTTCCAATTTTAAATCCGGAGCCATAGAACTGGCCAAAGACAATGCCCTGCGCATCCGCAATGCCATTATGGATTTACACAAAGGTTTAGAAAAAGTGGAGCTGAGTATCGAGAGCATGAAAAGCACCTTCAATAAGCCACTCACACCCGATGAAGCCATTGAAGCCTTCAAAGCATATATAGACGAAATCGCCAAAGGCAAAGAGCGGGATAAAATTAGAATCATATTGAAGTAGTACGAATGAATAAACCAAAGCACATATCAGCCAGATTGACCTGGCATGCGGACGGATGGAACGGAAAAATCTGTGAAGACCCGGAAGCCAATACGTATTGCACAGGCCAATTTTCCTATCCGGGTGAGATGTACGAGAAAAAGCATTTGCAAAAAGTAGAAGCAGAAAAGTTTGCAGGTTGCTCTTGCAGTAAAATCAAAGATGATTATGTGCCCCCCTGCTGTTTTAGTAACAATGCTTTTGGTAAAGATACTACCGTAGCTCAAGTAAATTCACCTGCGTGGTATAAAAACAAGGAAATCAGGCAATGGGAAATGCCACCAAATACGGTAAGCCTTTGGCCTTATGAGGAAATGTACTTTGAGGATGATAAAAATGAAGATGGCACTTTCAACTACGACAATCGCATTGCCAATGTAAAAGCTTTTATGAATGAGGTGAAGGAAGATGCATCTCTTATTTTTTACTACAGTAATTATAGTAATCCATTATCCAACGAAGACGACAGGAAGTATGTAATCGTAGGGTTTGGCAGGGTGAAGCAAATCCATGAATACATGGAATACTTACAAGCCACACCTGAAGAACGGAAACGCTATGCAGGTGCTTTCGTTTGGCAAATACCCATCACTTCACATTATCCAGAACAAGGATTTTGCATCCCCTATCATAAATACAAAGACCAGCCTGAGATTCTGGAAAAGATTGCATTCTATCCTGAAAATTCCAGAAACTTCAAATATGCCATGCGTCATATCTCCGATGACGATGCATTAGAAATAGTGGAGAGAGCCCTGGAAATTATTGATGTGCTTCAGCATGAATTGCAGGATACTTCCGAAGATTGGGGTGCTCGCAGAAAATGGCTTCATGAATTGGTAGCTGAGCTTTGGAAAAACAGAGGTAAATATCCCGGGTTGCCGCAAGTGCTGTATTATCTGGATTTGCCAGAAGTGAGTACCTATTTTAAGACTCAAACAGCTAAAGACAATGAAGAAGAAGCTTATGATGGCATTAAAGCCTTTTTGAAAGATGGCAAAGATATTCCCGGCTTACAAGTAGATGCTATTCGGATTGGAAATGTACGCGATGAATTTGCCACGAAAGATGATGCTGAACTTAAATTACTGATCGAAGTTTTACCCCGATTTGAAATTGAAGAAACAGACCGACTGAAACAAATCTCTCAGATATTGTCAGAAGATCGTCAGCAAAATGGACTGAACGTTTCCATTCAACAGCTTTGCGACAATCCGTATTTGCTTTGTGAAAAGTATGTGGGGAATGGCCCGGACGATCAAATCACTTTTGCGAAAATTGACCATGGCATGTTACCTTCACCCGATTTGGGTTTGGCTGCACTAACGACCAAGGGAAGCAATATTCGATTCAGGGCTTTGTGTGTGAACAAACTCAAAACCATTGCTCCACATACATTCTCCGCTGCTGAAATTATCTTGAATGGTGTCAACAAATACGTTTCTTACCTAAGCGATTGGCGACAGTTTGAATTCAAAATGAAAAATTTTGAATCCTATGCCGATACATTGAAAGAATCATTGGTTTTACGAAAAGACAGTGACGAAAATCTTTACCTATACCTACGTGAAATATTTGAAGACGAACGACTGATTGAAGAAAAAGTAAGGCTACTTGCCAACAGACAGATTTCCAGCTTCAAAAGTCCCGTAACGCAACAGAATTGGGAAAACTTCTTATACGATGGCAATTCTAAAATTGCCGAACTTAATCCTACTGAATACAAAGAAGCGGTGGCTGCTCAGGCTTCAGTTTGTGCATCCATATTCGACAAAGGCTTATCTGTAATTTCTGGTGGAGCAGGCACTGGTAAAACAACTGTGGTAAAATCCATCATCAGTGGCATTGAAAAAGCCCATGGTGTCGGCACTTCCTTTTTGCTTTTAGCCCCTACCGGAAAAGCAGCCGACAGACTGCGTGAACGTTCAGGTAAAGAAGCAAAAACCATTCACTCCTTTTTGGCAGAACGCAGTTGGATGAACGACAATTTCACCTACAAGCGTGAAGGCGGCAAACAGGAAGAAAATGTGCGAATTTTCATCATTGATGAATCATCTATGATTGACCAATCCCTGATGGCTACACTCTTCCGAGCCATCAATTGGAATACCGTGCAGCGTATCATTTTTGTAGGCGACCCCAATCAGTTGCCACCTATTGGCTATGCGAAGGTTTTTTCCGATTTGATTGATTGGTTACCGGAAGAAAACAAAGGCGAACTCAAAGAAAACCTACGGCAGCGTGAGAATAAACTAGAAGGCAGAGGTACAGGCATTCTCGATCTGGCTTCTGTCTTTATTCAAAGCAAAGCTGCTGACGAAGATCTGAAAGAAACAGGCACTAAAAAAGCCCAACAAACCGATTTACTGAAACAAATTCAGGAATTGGACTTTTCAGGTGACCTGAAAGACATAGAAGTTCATTTTTGGGATACCGAGAAAGGACTAAACGAATTAATGTTCAATACACTCGTTAAGAACCTGGAAGAAGAACATGGCATCACTTACAATGAAGACCGCTATTGGGAACTTTTAAATAAAGTTTTTGAGGAAAATGGTCAGAGAAGAGCTAGTAAATTTCAAATTATATCCCCATATCGTTCTGAAATTTTTGGAACGGATGCCCTCAATTCATTTTTCCAAAGTAAACTAAATAAAGCAAATTTTGAAAATCAGTTCTTTGTTGATGGAATTAGCGTTTTTGACAAAGTAATTCAAATCAGGAATCGAACGAAATCTGACCCAATATTTGCTTTTGTTCAAGAGGAAAACGCTACAGTTAAGATTAATATTTACAATGGAGAAATTGGTTTTACCAGATGGCATGACCAAGACAAAAAAGCAATTAAAGATGAGAGCACTGGCATTTGGTATAACCCTAGATACAAAGCTCCTTTTTTTAGATTGGAAAAATTCATTGTAAACCTTCAAGGCAGGGACGCACATATACCTTTTGGTAAGAAACTAGGCAAATACAAAAACAAAAAGGGTTATTGGAATGACTTGCCAAATGAAAAACCTGAAAATAACCTGGAACTCGCCTACGCCATCTCTGTACACAAATCACAAGGCAGTGAGTTTGACCATGTGTTTTTGGTATTACCTAAGAATAAAAAGTCCTTGCTTTCCAAGGAATTGATTTACACAGCTGTTACCCGGGCAAAAACCAAACTAACCGTTTTTGCAGAGCAGGATATTTCTGCCTTTTTACAACTCACCCGACCAGAAGCCAACAAGCTTTCTAAAATCAATGCTTCGCTGTTTGATTTTAAGCCCTTACCTAAGGAATGGCTGGTGATGAACGAGTGGTATGAAGAAGGTAAAATACACCAGACCCTTTCTGAGTATATGGTACGTTCGAAGTCGGAAGTGATTATTGCCAATATGCTGAGCGAACGCCAAGTGCCTTTCTGGTACGAGAAGCCTTTGTTTGCATCAGATGGCTCTTTCTACCTGCCTGATTTTACGGTAATGCTGCAAGGCGAAGAATATTACTTAGAGCATGTAGGCCGATTAGACCTGCCCGATTACAAAGCCCATTGGGAAAAGAAAAAGCAGTGGTACGATAAACACTTCCCGGGCAAATTACTCACCACTTACGAAAGCGGCACACTGAGCCACGATATTGATAAAATTATAAAAGAAAGAAGTTGATATGAGCAACGAAAATAAAATCACCGTTTTAGGTAAAACCTTCAACTCCGAAGAAGAACGCAGAACCTACTTCCGCGAAGAGCTGCGCAAGAAACTGCCCGAACTTAAACTTATGGAAGGCTTTCCCATAGGTGAAGATGAAGACATCCTGAACCTAAGCGACCCGCCATACTACACAGCCTGTCCTAATCCTTGGCTCAACGACTTTATTGCCGAATGGGAAGCAGAAAAAAAGGAACTGGAAAAGCAGGGCTTGCGAAAATCGGATTTTGAGGTGACCGAACCGTATGCTGCGGATGTGAGTGAGGGGAAAAACAATCCAATCTACATGGCACATAGCTACCACACGAAAGTACCACATCCAGCCATTATGCGTTACATTTTGCATTACACACAACCCGGTGATATAGTATTTGATGGGTTTGCTGGGACGGGGATGACCGGGGTGGCAGCAAGTATGTGTGGAAATCCCGAAGCCGAGTTTAGGTATACGCTTGAAAAAGAAAACCCTAAAGTGAAATGGGGAAAAAGAAATTCAATCTGTGGAGATTTAAGCCCACACGCAAGTTTAATTGCTTCTGGCTATAATAGCGTTATAAATGCCAAAACTTACGCAGACGCATGTGAAAATGTTCTTAATAAATTAGAGAAAGAGCTTTCATGGATGTACATAACAAAACTTCAAAATGGACAGGAAGCTAAAATATCATATGTCCTTTGGAGTCAGTTAATTGAATGTAAATCATGTGGAAATCAGCAATCTTTATGGGCACCACCTGATAACGAAACGGTATTTCAATTAGATTCCGAAGCCACCTGTTCAAAATGTAATATAAAAGGCAGTGAAAATTTCACAGCGGTTTTTAAGACAGCTTTTGACCAAATAAGTGAAAAACCATTTCGAAACAAAGTGTATTTACCTGTACTAATCAATTACTCTTATAAAGGCAAAAGGGGCTTTAAAAAACCTGATGCAGAAGATGTTGATTTGATTACGAAGGTTAATAATTTAACTTCAGATTATAAACACCAAATACCCCTATTTCAGATTGAAAACGGGGACAAAACAAGTGAATTGCTTAGAGATGATTATCAATTCCTGCATCAGTTATTTACTTCAAGAAATTTAATTGCATTAGTAGCTCTATGGAACTCTCTCAATTTTGAAAGAGGCAGAATGCTTGTGACATCAACACTTACAAAAACATCTTCAATACTTCATAACGTAGGCTTTAAAAATGGTAAAATAAATTTAGCAGGAGCGTTGCCTAATGCACTTTATGTTCCTGGAATATTTGCTGAAAGAAATATATTTGACCTTCATCGTTCAAAATTGAAAGATTTGTGTTTTGAAGGAGTCAAAAACAGAAGTATTGTGCAAGTTTCATCAGCCACAAATTTAACTACAGTTAAATCTAATACAATCGACTACATTTTTACCGATCCACCTTTTGGGGCAAATTTGATGTATTCTGAACTTAATTCAATCCACGAGGGGTGGATCAAAGTACGAACAAACAATAAAAAAGAAGCTATCATAAACAGAAATCAGAAAAAAAATAAACCAGATTACTTTGATTTAATGTTTGATTCATTCAATGAATATCATCGAATACTTAAACCAAACTCATGGATGACAGTTGAATTTAGCAGCACAAAAGCAGAAATATGGAATATTATCCAAACAGCTTTAAGTCGCGCAAATTTTATAATAGCATCTGTTGACAGCTTAAATAAAGGTCAAGGAACTTTCAATTCACAAACTAACCCAACTTCAGTTAAGCAAGATTTAATTATATCTTGCTATAAAATATCAGATCGATTCATTAAAAGATTTGAATCTGTCAAACACTCCGATGTAGGCGTTTGGGAGTTTGTTGCCGAACACCTGGAGCATTTGCCCATTCATTTAGTTTCCGGTAATTCTACTACAGCAATCATCGAGCGTAGTCCAAAAATCCTGTTCGACCGATTAATTGCATTCTATGTGCAGCGGGGATTACTCGTACCCATCGATGCCGGGAAGTTTCAGCAGGGTTTGCGGGAGCGGTTTATCGAGCGTGATGGCATGTTCTTTACCAACGAGCAGGTGCAGGAATATGACCGCAAAAA
>JBAZIG010000064.1:0-6622 GCA_041651955.1 Minisyncoccota bacterium
CCTTGATGAGCAGATTACACAAGGTACACATCAGAACAATGGCAGTTC
The DNA here is from genome assembly GCA_041651955.1 of Minisyncoccota bacterium. Taxonomy (GTDB): domain Bacteria; phylum Patescibacteriota; class Minisyncoccia; order Minisyncoccales; family Minisyncoccaceae; genus UBA2558. The sequence continues at coordinate 49 of JBAZIG010000064.1, forward strand.
TACTACTAATAGCAATAACAGAAGCGATGGTTTTTGGAATCGACTATTCCGCTAAAACTGTTCAATTTAAATTATTTATAAACATTTAAAACAGAAAATTGATATGGAAAGAAATAAAGAATTGAACGGTCGTCCAAAAATGAAGATTTTGGAAAGTGCCTATAATGAAATCATCAACACTATAGGTAGCCGTCCTGCAGAATCGGGTGGTTTACTTTTCGGGAAAGAAGATGATATGATAGTTCAAAAGTTTGTCTTTGACAAACACGCCCGTATTACACGTTCTTCCTATACCTTCAATACCGAATTTTTGAATCCTGAAATCAAACGGATATTTAATGAAGAAGGCTTATCATGTATTGGATTTATCCATAGTCATCCACATGGTCACGGTCGCCCTAGTCCACCCGATCTTAAGTACTTTGCGAGTATGTTCGAATATATGCCCCGCAAGCATTATATAACTCCAATTGTTTTTACAGTGCCTGACGGGGGGTTTAAAGTCAATGCTCACATTCTAAGAAATGGGGAGAAGAATACTTCCAGTGCCGACATTGTTATTCTGCCTGATGATTTTCTGTTAAAAAGTGAAATGGCTTCAGGGGAGGATTTTAAAGCAGAACAAAATAATGATTCATGGAGCAAAAGACAGAAGGTAACTCTTATTGCTTCATTATACTTTAGTTTGATAACTTTCATTTTAGTGTATCAACTATTCGTTCAGCATAATATCAAGAATACACAAACAAATATCATCAGTAATATCAATCAAGTTTCTGATAGAATAATAAATGTTGAAAAGAAGATTGCAGAGCAAAGTTCTGTTTCTTCTCAGGAGTTGGTACAGGTACAAGATAATAAAACAAACTTAAAAGTTGAGGGACCTATTAGTCAAGAGCCCTATAAATATTTAATGGTGAAAAAAACTTCTGAGCAAAAATCCAAAATAAAAGCCGGTTGGATGGATGGATGGATAATTTCTAATGACAGTAACGCATTAATAAATCAACAAGAAGCTAAACAAATAAGCGAAGCAGATTCTTACAAGCAACAATAATTTAACAAGATACAATATGAAAAAGATTGAAAATTACTCACGGATAAATGGAGCAGTGGATGTAAATCTGCTCCAACAGACTCACATCATTGGCGTAGGTGCAGGCGGTGCCTACTGCCTGTATGAATCCCTGGCACGCTCTGCTATTGGCAAACTGACCGTGTTGGATTTTGACACGGTTGACGATGTTAACCTTACAAGACAAGGTTATGAAATGCACCAACTCGGGAAACTGAAGGTGGATGCTCTTGGCGAGCATTTGCACAATGTAAATGCTGGCATGGAATACAATGGCATTACTAAAAACTTCCTGAATATGGATAACAAGGAGCTAGATTCTATTTTTGGCAAAGGAGACTTGTTTCTTTTCCTTACCGATTCTTTTGCAGCTCAGGCATTCGGTAATAAGTTAGCGTTGAGGTACGGCAAACCGGCAATTTGGGCAGGTTTCTACGAAAAATCACAGGCAGCAGAAATCGTATTTTCAATTCCAGGTGTTACACCAGCATGTTTCCGCTGTGCTGTGTCTCCACGTTATGAAGCCCAACAAAACAGCGAGCATGAAATCAGGATTAGTTCTAACTGCAATACCATCTTTCACAGTCAGGTGCTTGATGCCTATGTAGGGATGTTGATAATGGCAATTCTTCACAATGATGTTCCAGGGTATGAGTTCTCAAATTGGTTCGGTAAATTGTGGGAAAGAAACCTCTTACAATTGAAAATTCATCCTACCTATGGTATCGAAACAGGTTCTCTATTCCAAAGAACTTTTGCTGGTACTGAAGGCAGAGCAATAACCTTTAACTCGATATTTCAAAAAATTGAAGCTGAATGTCCTCCAAAGTATCAGCCTTGTCCGGACTGTGGAGGCAGCGGTGATTTAAGAAACTGCATTACAAATTCATAAATCTGATTACAATGGATTACATGCATCAAATAAAAACTGAAATTTTCAACCTTACAAATGAAGTGAGGATGAGAAATGGAGTACAACCAGTTGTCTATTCAAACTATTTGGACAGGATGGGGCAAATGCATACAAATGAAATGTACACACATAAATTTTTCCTGCATGATAACCCATTTTGCAAAAAAGTGGAAACCTTATTTGACAGGCTGAAATATTGCGGTCTTATAGGTCTTTATGATATGGCAGGTGAAAACCTCGCTGACTACCCTGCCGTTAGTGATAAAGTTTCATTTAATCCAATTAAGGTGATTGTTAACCTATTAACACAAGAATTGCTACCTGCTTCAAACTTATGTAGAAATGTTATCAAGGGTTGGTTCAACTCTCCTGGTCACCGTTCAATCTTGCTCTGTCCTGATTACGACTGTGTCGGTTTCGGATTATTGCTCTATCCTAAGGATTGTAATGGTCTAAAAATAAAATACTTATTAGTTACTCAAAATTTTGGGAGGTCCAGATGATAAAAACATACATAGCTATACCTATTGTCACTAAAGGAAATTTTCCTTTCCGTGATAAGGTAACAATTGATACAAACCGTAAGCTCCTTTACTTCCAGAAAAGGAGTTGGAATATTATCGGGTTTACTAACAAAAGCATCTCTTTTCAGAACATCGCTGTTGTCCGGCTTATTCATCGTGCTGAATGGTTATTGTTCTCTCGGCTCGAAATAGAAAGTTATGGTGGTGCTTTCATAACTGTGTCCGGCTTAAGGTCTGAAGATGCAAGGGAGCTTAAATATTACCTTGATCATTTGAGATAAAATATGTTGAATTACAATAACATATCAAGTTTTATTAAAATCACATGGACAATTTTTAAAATTTACTTCAGAATCCAGTGGTTCCTAATATGTCTTTTACTGATTTTAATCTACCTCTTAGGTAGGCTGCTTCACAAGATTTATAAATATTACAAGTTCAGTAACGCAGCTTAATCATTATTATCCAACGACCTGGTATGAATATGCAGCTTTACCATTAAAATTATCAAGAAATTAATGAGTGAAAAAACACAAAACTAAACTTTAAGCTAACCGGGTTGTTGAAAAATCGTGAGTATTTTTTGGAGAATCACCGAGATTCATCAATATTTTCAGTATATTTAAAAAAACTTTTCATGTCTGATGAAGAACAATCCCTTCGCGATTTGAACGCGAAGCTGGCTCGGAATATTCTGTCTGATCCCATATTCAACGTAAAAAAAACTGTATTGAGCAACGGCCTGACGGTACTCTTCAATAAAGACACTTCCAGGGATGATGCTTATATGATCATTTACGTAAAAGGGGGAGCAGAAAAGGATCCCCCGGGGAAAAGGGGTATGGCACACTTGTACGAACATCTGGCCTATAGGGAAGGGACTTGCAATAATTTCACCCAGGGAATGGGCAAGGTAGCCATAAAGTATTCTGCGAGTACTACTTTTGGTTCGATCATTTTTAAATCACACATGTTGCCGGAACATTTGCCAAAAGTTATGGAATTGGAGTCCCTCAGGTTTTCGAATATCGGGAAAGGACTTTCTCAGCAAGACATCGATAAGGAGGTGGATGTTATTCGAAATGAATACATCTATCTCCAATCGTTTTCAGCGCATTTTATTTATGACATACTTCGAAAAACTCTTTTCAGTAAGAACGACCGCTTATCAACAAGTCTTATCGGAGTTTATAAAGATATTTCTTCTGTTACTCCCCGGGATATCGTGGATTTTGAACGGAATATCACGCCACAAAATACGATCATATTCATATCCGGGAATTGTGAGGCAGACTTTGTTTTTGAACTTGCAGGGAAGTATTTTGGGAATAAAGAAAATTCAATCATTGTAGAACATAAACAAAACAATAGCTCTTTATCCGGGGAGCAAAAACATTTCTATTATGTTCATGATAAATTTGTGAACACTTTGATGATTTGTTACAGGGAGCCGGGAAAATTTACAAAAGACTGGGTCCTGACCAAAGCCGCCTTGATCTATCTGTGCGGGGATGAAGGCCCTTTAACTCAGGCGTTTTTCAAACCTGGCAGTTCTATTATCAAAAGATTTAACACAACATCACACTTACAAAAAGGACACATTTATTACCCGATATCAATAGATGATAATGCCAATGCTTACCAAAGGTATTTACAGGCAATAGAAAACATCGATTATGAATCAATTACAGATCTGCAATTAAGTAAAATTCATAACTATTTTTTAACGGGATCCAAACTTAAAACAGATTACCCGGGAAAAATGCTCCTTACAACGGAATTGTTTGATGTACTGGGTGAATCTTTCTACAAACCAATGATCGACCAGATATTTAACTTAACAAAAGAAGATATCCGTTATGCCGTTGAAAAGTATTTATGCCAGAACAGTATAAAAACACTATCTATTGTGAGGAGTTCACATGTGAATGTTGTCTTACCCGGAGCGAAACAAATAAAGAAAGATACATCCTGGATAACTCCTGTATCAAAAAGTAAAATATCCGCAGGGTTGTTCCGGGAGGAAAATATATATGCCCTGGTTGAAAAGACCCCTGCTCTAAAAAATGATTTTCCTTCCGTATGGAGGTTCAAGCTTGCCAATGGTGCCAGGGTCTTTGGTTCAACCATAAAGGATTCCAAAATTATTGAGGGAACGGTTTTGATAAACTTGAACAGATATGCCGAGAAAAAAGGATTGTCCGGGATAAATTATTATTGTGCCAGGGCTTTGACCGGCACCAGGGATTTATCACCTGAGGAATATCAGTGGAAAGTGGAAATGCTTAATTCAGAGATTGTTGTTAAATGCAAATCTTACCAGCCGGAGAGCATCGAGATTTACTTTAAAAGTTATCGGAAATATATCAAAGAATTATTCCAGTTGATCCGGAATTCCATTCTTACGCCACTCATAACTGAAGAATATATTGAAAAGGTGAAGAGCCAATTGCATACAAATGTTGCAGCATTCAATTTTAATCAAGGAGGGCTGGGTAGGGAAGTAAGGTTGTTTTCACAACTTGCCCTGGGGAAGGATCATCCCTTTTCAAGAGAATACCAGGGATCTTGGGAGGATAAAGAAAATATTACTGTCAAGGCTGTTCAGGAACAATTTTGTGATTTTATAAAGCCCGATATTACGGATATATGCATGGCAGGAGACATAACAAAAGAATTCTGCGGCGAAGTACTGGATTCCCTCGAAAAAACGTGGCAAGGCACACACAAAAAATTTCCTGCCAGAAAAAAAACTAAACCGGCAGCAACTGGAAAGATCTACATAATGGACAAGCCGGGAGATGATAATGTCCGCATTTCCTTCTTCAAATTAGCCCCGCCAGAGAAATCAAAAGAGTTGTATTTATTGAATCTGATGGGCCCTTTGCTTGGAGCATATCGTTCTTCATTATTATACAACCATCTGAGAGAGCAGGATGGGCTTGCATATCTGGTAAACTCTGGCGTTTTTATATTTGGGAAAGAGTCCTATTTCAAAGCAAATGCCAATACGGGCATCCATAAAGCAACTAAGGTTTTCAGGATAATGCATGATACGATTTTCACTTTAGCAGATACCTTGGACGAAGACATGCTCAGGTATACGATAGACTATGCCATAAGAGATAGAAATTCATATGTCAATGAAGTTGATGCTGCACACATCAACCTTAAAAGTACTGCTTTTTATCGTATTAACTATAATCGCAGGATTTGGCAGAACAAGATATTAAGTACTGTGACCTTATCTGATTTTAAGGAGGTTGCCGGCCGGTTCTTCATCTCTTCTGAATTCTATTTTGTTGTAGAGGGCGACAAGAAAAGGCTTATGAAACCACTGTCAAAATTAGGTTACGGGGATCCTGTGGAAATTGAGCTGGATGAATAATACTCTTCTCTTCTTAACAAATCTCATAATAGCTTTTTATGAAAATAAATATCCCGGATCCGAATTTTAAAAGATATTGTATTAAGAATTTTGATTTCAATAACGATGGAGCGATTTCAATTTCCGAGGCGTTAAAAATCAGATATATTGACTGTTGTGGATTAAATATTAAATCGTTAGAAGGGATTGGAAATTTTCACAACCTCAAAAAATTACATTGTGATGAAAACAAGTTGACATCGTTGGATTTGAGCAACAACTTGTTGTTACAAGAATTGAGTTGTGAAGCGAATGAACTGACCGAAATAAATGTAACTAAGAACAAAGATTTAAAGAGTCTTAATTGTGATTTCAATAAATTGACCAGGTTGGATGTCCGTAAAAATTCTTGTTTGCGTGAACTAAAATGCGGGTACAACAAATTGTCTACTCTTAACATAAAACATAACAAGGTTTTAAAAGTGCTTGATTGTTGGTATAATGGGTTAAAAATAATAGATTTGAATCATAATCCTGAATTAGAAGAACTCAATTGCAGCCTTAATCGTTTAAAGAATCTTGACGTTTGTAATAATATGAAGCTTGGTCGTTTGATTTGTTCAGAAAATAATCTAAAAGATATTGATGTCAGCAATAACAAAGAATTGTGGGCACTGGATATTTGCAACAATTGT
>JBAZIG010000065.1:0-6473 GCA_041651955.1 Minisyncoccota bacterium
CCTGAAAAAACAAATGCATTTGTTTTTTCCAGTGGTGCCACAAAAAAAGCTGCGCCTTGCTGCTTTGCGTTTTTGGATCTGAAGCCTCCCCCCCGGGGAACACCGAGCGCCTGTGGCGCGAAGGTAATCCCCCGGGGGAGGTGGTAAGTACCCGTTATAGCAAAAATGTACGTAACAGACATAAAGTCAGTAATATACGGCTCTGAAAGGAAAATCACGTACTTACTACCTCCCCCCAGCAACATATTATAGCATCACCGCATAAGTCACGGAAAGAAATATCTAAGAAGAGAATAGGGGCAGCCAAAATTAAAAACGCTCCTCAAGTATGCTGTCTTTCGACTCGCCTGAGAAGCTTATTGGCACAAATATACAGTAATAAATCAGATATATGCAAATTATCACATTACCTCTCCAGTACGCAAATGATCCTTCGGGTAGCTACGTCATACTTTGGCGTACTCACCATATATATTTGTGGAAAAATAAAAATGAACATGAATATAGATTTACATTTTGGCCATCCGGATTCATACGACTACGAAACCCTGATAGATCAATTTTCCGGCACAAAGATCAATTCAATAAGGACCTCCAGTGTTCCATTAGTCCAATTTTGGAAGAATACGAAAAAGCACTTGTACTTGCTTTTCGACACGTTGCGCCTGCAGGCGCAAGATGTTGCATTATGTTTTGAGTACCCGACAAAACCCCTGAAAGGAAAGGGCAAATCTTCCATGACAGACCTGATGATCATTGGTCATGACTTCAAAATAGCCATAGAAGCGAAATTCACGGAATATGTAAAAATGAACAGTGAACCTATAAGCAAATGGCTTCAAAAGGGAGATAACCAAAAAAATAAAGAAGAAGTTCTCGGCTATTGGAAGGAACTCGTAAGCCCTTTTTCAAAACAATTAGATGACAGTGTAATAAAAAATATTGACTACCAGTTTTTTCACAGGACAGCCTCTGCTTGTAAAAATGTAGAGAAAGCCTATGTGGTTTATCAAATTTTCTATGATAATCAAACAAAAAATGGAGTTGCAGACTATAAGAGCGAATTGATGACTTATGTAAAGCTTCTCAATCCAAACCAAAAAATTAATTTCTACGCATGGGAAATTGAAATCGGGCAATTACTGCAAGATAATATCAATACGGATCCGTTCTTCCAAATGAGGGACAGGGATGTATATAAAATTTTAAATCAAGGATTTACCAAACTATAGTATTACAGATTAAAACATTTTTCAATCATGGCCGTTGAACTTGAATATATCAGTCTGATCATCCCCATCAGCAAGATCGAGGAACATTACCCGGGCGGTTTCAAGCAGTATAAAACCGATAATGCCGATTCCATAAAACGCAGGATCTGGTATGACCAATACCTGGTCCGGGATGGGGCCATGAACGGTATGGATATGGAAATGATGATCCGGGAATGGGAAATGATGGGTTTCACTTCCATCACGGAAGAAGACGGTCAAAAGCAATGGAAGGACTTATGCGTAGTCGACTTCTTTGGCGGTATGACTTTGCCATGCAAATGGCTAAAGAAAAAAAAGAATACTGTTTTTCATATTCATGACAGATCAAACATAGTGATCAACAGGAATAGTACTAAAAAACAAATGAATGAATTAGCATCTCTTCCCAATCGTCATTAGTCAACTACTATACAACGCCATCCTCTCTACTTTTGTCGCAGGCGGAGCCTGGGTCGGGAGGATTGTTTTGGGTGGGAGGCGAACCTATTCGCCGGGTGGGGTTAAGGATCATGAGCGGAGCGAATACCGATTAAGCCTGGAGCGACCAGAGTTTGTGGTCCGGAATGGAGCGTCAGCGGAATGGAGGATGACAATCTCTGAGCGGAAGTGAGGATAAAGATCAGTGATTCGAGTGGAGCGGAGCTGGCGGAGCAGAAGGAGAATGACTGATGCCTCGGCTCGGCTTACATCTCGGCTTACATCTCGGCTTTAAGTAAGATCCTTTTTGGAAGCAATTTTTGTCCACTACGTCGTATTTTGACGTAATGGATACTTATTTTCCCGCGTGTGAGAAGTGTCCCCTTATTTGCAGAAACATTATAAACGAAGTAATATGTTGGCGGTAATATTGATTCTATGACTATTGCTGTATGGATGCACGATGTTATTCGAGAAGAGAAAATGATGTGCTCCCATTCTTTTTATTCACTAAAGAGTTGAATTTTCTTGAATAAGTGCTAATTTTACATGCATCAGTTTCAGAAATAGTTACATTGTTCAGAAGCCCGAACATAAAGTCAGTTTTTTGTACGCCCATAGTTGTAACTAGTTTTATATATAATAAGGGTCAACCTGGGAAGTTTTTGGTATACCACAACAACTAATATTAACACTGTTAGCACAACATAAACACCTTATAACATATTAATTTTCAGAATGTTTAAGAGACTATTTTTAAATGAAAAATTCATTTTAGGGCTAATAATCTTAAACACAATAATCATTTTTGTTGGTGGTTACGCTACTTCTCCCCATCAGAAGTTTATTGTCTCAATAGCTGACAACTTAATAACATTTCTTTTTATCGTTGAGCTTATTATTAAGTTACACTCACTTGGTACCAAACAATATTTTTCTTCAAATTGGAATAAACTTGATTTCTTTTTAATAGTCATTTCAGTACCAGCTTTAATAACTTTTATATTTAATCTGAACATGCTAGATATAAGCTTCTTGCTTGTGTTTAGGGTTCTGCGTGTTTTTAAAGCATTTCGCTTCTTGAAATTTATCCCGAATGTCAATCAACTAATTAGTGGTATTAAGAGAGCTTTAAGAACTTCTGTCTTTGTTTTTATAGGATTTGTGACTTATATATTTATTGTAGGTATTCTATCGTTCTCTCTTTTTAATAGTAGTGGTTCTGAATATTTTACAAACCCGCTGATTGCTCTATACTCAACTTTTAAAATTTTTACGGTTGAGGGGTGGTACGAAATCCCAGAGCAAATAGTAGCGAATTATTCAACAACTAGTACGTTTTTCATATATTTTTATTTCATCATTGTAGTTTTAACGGGAGGAATTCTTGGATTGTCTCTGGTGAACTCAATTTTTGTGGATTCAATGATTAGTGATAACAATGATGAACTTGAAAAGAAAATTGACAATCTTGACATAAAAGTAACTGAATTGATAAATAAAGTAAGAGAAGATGAAACTAGAGAAAATCCTGGACAACGTTAATTCCCTGGAAAAGAACTCATTTCTAAAAATTATTGATAACATTAAATCCAGTAACCCAAAAAACTGCAAAGAGATAGATAAAATTCTTTCCGACAGTAGTAATGATTTAAAAAGTGTAGATAGTATCAACATTGCCAAGGTGTTTAATCTTGTCAAAAGTGAGTTTGCAGAAACAGTAAAAACAGAATTTGTTAATACGACTTCCCAATTAGATATCTTAATCGACATATTGATAAAAGACGGGAATTGTATTATGAACCTGAATTGGCTTGCTCATTTATACCAAGTAGAACTTGATACAATTAAAAAGAAAACACAACAACTTAAAGCTGAACTAGCATCTGAAAAATCAGAGATTGATGATAATCGGAAACGTGATTACAATATTTACAAGGCATGTGTTGAAACGGCATATAAAAATGATATTGAAAATAACCGGGATGCGAAAATCACAACAGATGAGTTATCACTTTTACTAACTTTATCTAATAAGCTAGAATTATCACAAGAAGAAGTGAAATTTATCAACTATTTGATTATTCCACCTGAAAAATTAAAAATTGACAATGTAATATCACTGTTAAAAAATATTGGAGTTATTTTTTACTCTAAGAAATGCAATTTAGTGTATGTGGCGGACGAGGTTGTTTCAATACTTCGAAAAATCAGAAAAAAAGAGCTGGCCGATAAATATTTCCGTAGGGTTTTAAACACTTTAAAAGAGCCCCAAATCAATCTTGTTTGCAGAAAGCATAATATTGATATAAAAGAATTGAGTCGTGAGTCAAAAATCAAACTTATTCTTAAAGAAGGAATCTCTTTTTCGAATCTGTTGGCTAATGAGATACATAAAGAAAAAACAACCCTTACAGACAAAAAGAAAATTATTAATGAATTATGGGAAAAAGGGTTGAGGGTTTCTTCTCCCCTACATGGAAGTACAATAGATGAAAAAATAAATAATATTATTGCATATTTTGAAGAACTAGAACGAGACGAGAAAGTAGGTATTTCCTTTGAAGGCTATGAAAAACTACTAATAGATTTAAATGCAGAACTCAAATTGTTTAGAAAATATCTTTTTGATGAATTTGAATTTTCTGAAGATGTAAATATTGACAATTCAACCTTACTGGATTATAACATTAAGCCACGGGATATACTAGATATTATTCCATTGGATGAATTGAAAGTTTTCGCAGAAACAAAACATATTAAAACAAGAGGAGATGTTGTTTTAAATATTTTAGAGGCATACAAAGATGCTGAGAACTTAATGATTGAGAACTATGAGGCTTTAGGGTTTAGGAATCTTGCCGTTTTAAAAGAAAATGGAATTATCATAAAAGAAAGCGAAATCGGATTAAAGTTTGAGGAGATTACAAAAATAATCTTTGAGAATCTAGGATTCCATGTTGATGAGAATCTTAAAAAGAAGCTAAATACAGCTAAAGACAAAGCAGATATCATACTTAATCTTGATAACAACGACATTATTATTGTTGAATGCAAAACAGTTAAAGAAAGCGGCTATAATAAGTTTAGCTATGTTTCAAGACAGATAAAATCATATGTAAAATTAGCATCTAATAATGGATTAAATGTTGTGAAGTCATTATTGATTGCACCAGATTTTAGTGATGATTTTATTAATGAATGTGATTTAGAATTTGAGATTAACCTATCCTTAATAACTGCAGGCTCATTAATTAACATCTTAGAAGGATTTCGCAATTCAAAACTTAAACAATTTCCTTATCAACTCTTAATGAAAGATGTCTTGATTAAAGAAGAAAGAATTCTAAGAGCAATTAATAAATAATCACAAAAATCATTGACATGGAAAAAACACTGCTATTTTCGCATTATTTATGCCTTGTCTCCTTTCTGCTCAAGAAATCCAGGGGGAAACACAGAATGAAAAGCCATCCAAGAGATTCGAGTACATGTGCTACTCTTTTATAAACAACAAACTGATCCTGTCTATTGACCAGGGATACCTAGCCACTGAAGATGGACAAGCAATAATCTTAGAAAACAGTGTGATAATGATGACGTTCTTCGGTAAAGACGGATGGGAATTGGTCTCTGTTGTTCCCGAGGGACCATTGGGTTCAATATACTATTTTAAAAAAGATGTTACCGGGTGGACTGATTTGAAAATCAAACAGTTTCTCGATAAATATAAACTAACTAAAAAAGCACGATTCTAGATTCAGGTCTAAAGATTAGTCAATAATTAACAAAATTTTCGATTGCAATGAATAGTTCAGCAAAAGAAAGATTTCAAACGCATTACAAAATATTGCGTAAACATTTTGGTATAGAGCACTTGCCTTATGACCTGAAGTTAAGTAAACTTACCAAAGAGGAATATGTAAACAAACTACGTAACGATTCTTATTATGGGAATATATCACATATCGAGAATAGTCTTACTGATGAGGTTTTTGAAACTCTTAAATCTCTATCGATTTTTTTTGATCAAAGAGATAAAATGACCTGCAAAGAATTCAATAAAGTACTAATAGAAGAATATGGCGATGCATTGAACATTGAAAGAGATATACGGGAGATCGAAAAATCCAAGGTCTTAAGCAATATTGATCGTAATATTAAAACGATCAGAGGTATTATAGTCTTTTTCTTCGTGCTCTGGATAATTGCTTCAGTTATTTCAATTCTATTTTGAGTTTATTGAACCATTATCAATTAATGAACTTGACGACAAAAAATAAACTATCCTGATGCATTAAAAAAACTGACACCTCCCGAGAATACATAGAACTGACCAATCGGTTCTTTTAGGCCCTCGATGCGTTGAAACAACATGATGACATAAGGAGAAAGGAATAATTTTTAAATAGGAACTAATAATCTATAACCGGCACATGAAAAATCGTTTAAAAATCTTACTCCTGCTTACCCTTCTACCCTTTGGTTTATACAGCCAGACGTTCCAGGTGAAAGTCATCGGGATTTCCGATGGGGATACCTTTACGGGATTGAACAGCGACAACCTCCAGCTGAAATTCAGGATACACGGCATCGATGCACCGGAAAAGAAGCAAGCCTATGGAACGAAAGCCAGGGAACACCTCGGCTCGTTGATATTTAAGCAAAACGTGACCGTCGACGTAAACGACCGGGATAGATGGGGCCGGTATATCGCCAGGGTTGCAACAGAGGACGGGAGGGATGTCGGAAAGGAGATGATTCAGGCCGGGCTGGCCTGGC
>JBAZIG010000066.1:0-6360 GCA_041651955.1 Minisyncoccota bacterium
TTCTTTATTTTTGACAAGATTTTAATTCTATACAAATCACATCTGTGCTGAAAGTCTATCTTATGATTTGAATACTCAGATCTATCGTTGAATTGCACCCTGTACCACATTTGTACCATAAACATCCTATAATCTTGATAATCAATTTTAATCACTTTCTATATAGGAAGTTTTGTTTCTTTAGTGTCGAACCAAGTAATTTTAATTATGCTGGTTCGTTTACGAAACTTTCTTCAAAATCTCTTCTGCTTAACACAGTATCATAAAGTCCAACGTCTTCACCTTCATGTTTGTTAATTCCTGTGTATACCAAGCTGGCATCTTCATATCGTTTGAATTTATATATCGCATCGTTCATCAATGCCGAATTAAATACCCCAAGGGTAACCAACAGTTCAAAATCATTAACGGTTAAGCCTGTAACTTTTTTGAAAAGACCCGGTTCAAGTTTGGTAATCACATCTTTTAAGCTTCTTTCGCGATAATCTGTGAGATACATGAATACAGGGATCCTGGTAGCAAACTTTATCAGTTTTTCCTGTATTTGTTTTCTAAGGCTCTTATATTTCTTCTCTTCTTCGGTCAGTTCTTTTTTCTCTGCCTTTGAGAGTTCACGGTCGTTCGCTTCTTTTTTAGCCTTTTTTACCGCCTCGGATTTATTGATAATAGTTTCAATGTCTTGGTTTAGATTTCTGAACCCTTCAATGTTCATCAAGGCTCTCATTGCCTCTTCATTGGCCATCAAACGAGCAAGCGTACCATTGTCAACATTCACAAGCAGTGAACTCTCCCAACGCCTTGCAAGCAAAGTAGCGGTTGTCCCACTCATTGCAATGTCCAGAATTCCTGCCGCATCAACCTGCTTCATGGAACTACCATCATAAGCTAAAACTGGCAAGAAGTTTATAAAATCTTCGACATTCTTTTCAGGATTCGATTCATTCACATTGAGTCGACAAGCGTAGTCCGCAATTTGTCTCAATGCCCTATCGGGAGCGAAATCAAAAACATAACATTCCTCTTTTAATATTTCTTCTTTGTTGGGTGATTTCCCATCAGGATTCTTTATTACCCATGGAGTCTGCACTCTAAAAGCAGCCTGAAAATATGTTTCAGGACTGGATGAGTTGCGGAGCATAAATATACCGGTCCAGGGTTTAACTGATACACCAGTTGTAAGTTTTCCGCAAGACAACGTTATTGTTTTTGATTCCAGTGGGTTGTCAGTCATGGCATCAAAGACAGGTGGTAGAGCATTTATACCGATTCCGGCTGCAGTGCCAGCTGCAACAACGACTTCATAGTCATGATAGAATTTATTCTGTCGCTGTTTTAAAAGATTGGCCATTGCGTGACAAGAAGCAACAGTTGGCAAGAACCAAAATGTATGATTGAGAACACTTAACAGAGGAGCGTGCGAAAACGGCATGGGTGGTTTCTTGGCACCCATCTTAAGGTTGTCAACCGATGTTTCGGCGAATGATCCACGTATAAGATCCAACCACTTTTGCACTTCATCTTCATATTTGAAGTGAGCTGTTCGACCTTCTCCCTCAGCGGTGAAGAAAACATTCAGGTCAAACCCATCAAACTCACCCTGCATTGCAATGTGACGTATTGAATCGGGCAATTGGTATGTAAGAAGAACCATTCTCGGAAGTGAAGCATAAGGATTGGGTAGTTGTGAATACTCAGATGTGTGCCAATCCTCTTTTGCTTTCTGTTCGTCAGAGTAAGTCCAATTGAAGATCTGGTCCTCAATAAACTCTCCTGATGCAATCGCTCGAAAAGGAGTGCCTGAGAGATACAGGTAATGGTTCGTAGTGATGGGCATAATTTCTTCGTCAAAATAATCGATACCTTCACCTTGGCCGAATTCAATTTCTCTTCTTCCCTCAGCTTCAAAAAGTTCTTTTGCGTTCTCACGCCAGGCTCCGTAGTGATACTCATCAAATATCACACAATCCCAGTTGATTGCATGAACCCATTCATTTTTTGTTTTGATTCCTCCGGCATCGTTTTTACCCAAGTAATCCTGAAATGAGCCGAAGCATACAACAGGTTTGGTTTGATCTGCGATCTCAAAAGTTAATTCACTATGTCTAGAAATGAATTGCCAGCCCTTGAAATCAATATGAGTGTTCAGGTCTTCTTCCCATGCACTCTCAACTGCAGGTTTGAAGGTCAGTACGAGTATTTTTTTCCACCCCATGGATTTAGCCAGTTGATAACTGGCAAAAGTCTTTCCAAAACGCATCTTTGCATTCCACAAAAAGTGGGGTGTTTTATCTCTATTCTCCGGATCAGATCTAAAACTATCGAAGTAAGCTTTTGTTTTTCTTACGGCGTTGACTTGTTCAGGACGCATCCCGAAAGTAAGTACCCGATTTTCTTCTGTATGTTCTCCAGTTTTGATCCCGTGTATTGCACTTCTTAAATCATTAAGTGTGCAAATAAACCACTCTCCCCCAGGATTTTTAATTCCTTTCTTGCGTAGAACATTATGAACATCTGTATCTGTGAATGAACTCCCATCTCGCTTCATTGCGGATTCTTCAAATACAATCTTGTATTTGATCCCTGCAGTTTTCGTTTGTTCATCAATGCGAATTTCACCAAACCTTGTTGTTTGTCCAATTTTCAACATTCCTTCCTTATATGGTATGCCTGGTAGCTCATACGCATAAATGATGGGATTGGTTGAGGGTCTGGGTGGAAAAAAATCTCGTTTACTCATCTACTCCATTATTTTGCGATAAATCCATTGGGCGAATCATTGATTCAATGAAGGCAATTTCTTGTTCAGTTAAGCCATATTTAATATAAAGTTTTTCGTCTGTCCACGGTTCATCCCAATTCTGTTTTGGCACCCAAGTATAGGTGGAGCGAGTTGCATCTTGTGTTATCTTACGCAGAGAAACAAGAAAGCGAAAAAATCTAGTTCTGTAATAACTTCCAATATTCTTTGCTTCAATCTTCTTATCAGCATAAAAGAAAAGATAGGATTGAGTACAAACGGATGGTGAAGGAGCAATAAGTGGTTTACCTAAAACCGAATCTGGTATTTTTTTCCCTCCATCAGAACCTGCTTTCGGAATAAGTAATTTCCATTTATCGATAAGATTTTCACTTTTAGTTACTTCTTTACGATTTATCCAGCCAATATTTCTTTTTCCTTTTGTAATGTAATAGAGAGGAACATCACCTACTTTCTCCTTTAGATGAAAACCGGTGAAATTTGATGTCCATCCAAATTCTTTATCAACAGATAGATTTTCAATAATTGATGGTTCTTTAAATACCAGTATTTTTTTTAAGATATTTACCGCCCTTCCATCTCTTACAAAAACATCATATTCCCCCAAATTTCTCTCAACAGGTCCATAAATTTCATCTCCTCTTATGTTTGTAACTTCACAATTTCCCTCACCATCACGATCCCACAAAAAATAACAAACGCCACCTTTTATTTCCACGCCTGCAAATATTTCGTTGGCGACTGGATAATCTACAAGTTTCCTTATCCGTCTATCTTCTAGCATGTTTTTACGAAACTCTGATAAACCTAATCCCCCAGCCATCCATCTAGATGGTATAACCATGCAAAGAAATCTAGGATTTAAATTTTTAGCTTGGTCAATAAATTTATTGTAGATAGGTATATCACGTGTACCACCATCAGAACCTAGCTGGTATGGTGGATTTCCAACAATTACATCGAATTTCATATTATTAAAAAAAATCTTTTCATGTTTGTCTGTGTGAATAAATGGATATGCATAAGTTTCCAAAGTATCTTGTCGATCGTATACTTCTTGGCTCGCGCCACAAAAAGTACATTTACCGTCTTGCCACGAATGTTTCACACTTTCGTAACGAATATTTCCTTGATCATCCGTGAAGTCTGTGCAAAGTGCATACTTATTGTGATTTGCTTTCTTTGTGCAATATACACTTCTTCGAGAAAGTAGTGACGTAAGTTCTGTGATTGCAATCCCGTAAAGTTGATTCTTAAATATATGATTAATCCGTTCTTGCTTATCCGGGATTTTTGTTTCTAGACCAAGCATGAGACGTTTTGCGATTTCTCTGAGAAATACCCCTGTTTTACATACAGGATCCAAGAATGTCGCTTTTGGGTTTCTCCACAAGTCGGCAGGGAGCAAATCCAACATATCATTCACCAAATTGGGCGGTGTAAATACTTCGTCATTGCTCAGATTTGCAAGACACGTGAGAACATCAGGATTGTAGTTCGTTTGAATCATGTTCACCTAACTTTAAGAAATGTATCAATGGGTAATCTTTTACTGGTTCATCAATTGCAGCAGCTTCTCCCTCATCATTGAATAGTGAAAACTGATGTGATTGTTCAACCAGGAATCGGAATACATAGTCTCTTCGCTTGAGCATAGATCCATTTACAGCACTCCATTCCGAAAAAACAATGGGTTCTTTTGTAATTGGATTGCAAAAGTCCAACGCATCACCCCACAGTATATTCCTTTGTAAAAGATACTGTATACTTCTTCTGCATTCATCTTTGCACTTATTTTTATATAGGAGAGTGTAGTGTTTATCGAAGATTTCAAATAACCGTTCTCTGCATTCCTGGGCGTTGTCTTCGAGTATTTCAACACCGTAAATGCTGGAGACAGCAATTACAGAATACCTTTCCCAATCGTTTTGATTTTTTGAGTAGCGACTATCTACAATATGCAATTTTCTTCTTAAAACCTCAGCTAAAAAGTTCCCGTTACCACATGCTGGTTCCAGGAAACGAGATTCAATCCTTTCTGTTTCCTGCTTAACAAGGTCGAGCATTGCATTTACCTCTCTCTCGTTGGTAAACACTTCACCATGATCTGCAACCCGCTTTTTGGATTTAAGCTGTTTGTCCGTCTTCATATTTGTCTTCAATTCAGCCACTTTTAGCGAAAATTTTATCAATTGTCTAAGTTAGTTTATTCTTTTTATTTGTCCTGTTTTATTTTTAACTCAAATTGTTAACAGAAACGAACAATGGTTCTTCGTCACATTTGGTGATCGATTAACCGGTATTTGATATACTCAGTTATTATTGTTCTCAATTATCAATAGTAGGCCATAAATCACTTAGCTCAACTTTAAGTTTTTCAATATCTTTTTGAAAATGAAGATTTTTCTGTTCTTCATTTAAAGTTGAAAAAATCTCTATATTTCCACATAACATAAAGCATACAGTCCTTATAAAAAGTGTTAAAGGTCTTATTGATTGATCATTATATAAATAAGGTTTTGAACGTATTGTCGCATGAGATAAAAGACCGCGATATTTTATGAATAAAAAAACAACACCTTCAAAATCAAACAGTTTATTTCGTCTTATACACTCATTTTGCATCCAGGTAAAATTTCTTCGGTCATTTCTTATCAAAGAGATAGCTTGAAGGACGCACAACTCTAAAAACAGTGAGCTTAAGAATTTTTTTGTGACATCTTGTTTTTTAGTCTTACCATCAGCAAAGCAGAATTCAAGCATCATGTAAAAATTTATGAAAGCAAAAAGATGTTCTTCCTGCTCAAAGAAACACACACCTTGCCTATAGTAGCCAAAAGGTATATGAGCCTCTGGCATCGTTTTACGGAACCAAACAAGACTAGCTAATACTTCATTAGATATATACTTGCCCTGCTTTGAGGTTTTAAGTTTCCACTGACATGAGAGAATTGGAATAAGTCCTTTTTCATCGTCAGTCTCACAAATCCAATTAACTTCAAGTTCTTTTTTATGTATTTTCTGAATTTCAAAGTCAAATGCTCCAACAGATTCAATATAAAAAAGCCATTCGAGTAAATCCCGATAAATGCCTTCTTTAGTCAGTTCAATGCTGAGTTGACCATTCTTTTTATACAACCTTGGCGCATATTCCATGTAATTGTCCACGGGTTTTGTGACACTGATATATTTTTTCCCTTGCTTTTCAAATATCGAGAATTCATATGGGTATAGCTTGGTGGACACTTTATCTTTTAGCATAAAATGGCCTTCTACTTCAGCGCAAATTTGTAGTTTCATTGGATATTCCTCCTCTCAATATTAACATTTCGTGTTGCATAAGAAAACAGAACTTATCCCAAGACCATCTTTGGAAGACGGTTATTTCATTCTTTACCTGAAACACCCTACATCCACATAGATCAAGGGAATCCTGCCAACCTATTATAGCAAATTCTCTGTATTCAAGCCATTGTTTGGATATAGCTACTTCGCTTCAGCCAGCTCCAGCGCTATCATTTCTGCTTGTTTCAGGACGGTGTCGGTTGCCAGTTTTTGCATGTCAGGGGGATAGCCGTATTTACGTAAAAGACGCTTGACTG
>JBAZIG010000067.1:0-6211 GCA_041651955.1 Minisyncoccota bacterium
TGCTTCGCTAATTGCTTTTTTTGACGACCTTTCATTTTATCTACTTCTTCTTGGGACTTCTTCCAGTTAGTATAAATAGGGCATTCTTGATGCGGATAGCATTGTTCAATATCCCTTTGCGATAATTGAAAAAATCGACCATCGGTTTTTAGATGTTTATTTTTATCTAAAAATTGAGAGACCCCACCTTCTTTATCCGGATGAGGCTTGTCTATCAGTATAACTAATTTTTTTTCATATAGACTTTGTCCTAATGGAGTATAAGCTTTTTCGATACTATTTATTGTTCGTTCTGTCTGTTCAATATCTCCTTGGGCTTTGATTATTTGAATTTTGGGCTGATCGGAATAAAATCTTTTTATTACCCTTGTAAGTAATTCAAACTCACTTTCCCCCTCTACTATAAGAAAGTTTCTTGGCAATAAAAGATCACCCGGGCTACCTCCTAATAATTCATAGATTAAATTCGGTTTATCAATATCGTCTGTTTTGTCAATATGCGTAACACCTTCATTCTTGTCTACTTTAAAAATAGTTTGTATGGGTTCATTATCCGCAATAAAAACAGAAGAATGTGTATTGATAAAGACTTGATCATTGTCTTTGGACAGGGAAAGCAAAACATCTTTTAGCTTTCTTTGAGCCGATGGATGCAAATGTAATTCAGCTTCATCTATGAAGAATAGGAATGATTTTCCGGAATCATCATTTTGTTTTCTGAAATCAGAATATGCTTGTATTATAGCAAGCATTAATGCTCTTTGCATACCATCTCCCTTTTCTTCTGCATCGGTCTCGACGCCATCATCAACACTTGTGTTAAAATTTTTGAGAAGATCATCAAAGGCAGGGATCGTGACTTCAAAGTTCACTTTGGTACAATCAGGAAATTGTTTTTCCAAATATGCCTTTACCTTTTGTCCAACTTTATCAAATTCAACTTTGATTTCTGATTGATCATCGGAAAACAATTCATTGAATTTTTCTTGGAATTCTTTATATTTTTGATTTGATGCTACAATCTCTGATAAAACACCTGAAAGCATAATACCCATTGGAGTGGTTGACGCATATTTGGCTACGCTATCATAGTATTGCTTTGTGTTTACGTATTCAAATTTGGGGAGAAAATCATTTAATGCAGTATCGAAGCCTGTGCCATGGCTAACCTCTACACCATTGACAAAAACAGTCCGTTTTTTTAGATTCAAACTACTTCGTGTAATAGTAATTTCATCAGAGTCTCCAATTGCTTTCAGTATGGATGCTTTATTTTTTTCATTCTTCATTTTAGATGCACCTTCTTGGCAATCGCTGAACTTTATAGAAACTTCTATTTCAAAAGAAGTATCATGCTTGAATTTTAGCGAGTTAATATCAATTTTTTTTGGAACCCCATTATAGAAGAAATCAACCGCTTCGAAGAAGTTGGTTTTGCCGCAGTTGTTTTGACCAACAAGTATATTAAAATCGGAAGCCTCTATTTGAGCATCCTTTATAGATCTAAAATTCTTTATTTCAATTGATTTTATTCTCATATTTGTGTTTTTTATTTCAATCTCTTCTTCAGTTCTTCCTCCTGTTCTTGCAACTCTTTCAGTTTCGTAGTCAGCTTCAAACGCAAATTAAACTGCGTTTCTGACTTAATTTCAATAAGCAATTGACGTTGCTCTTCACGGTTCTCTTTCAGTTGTTCGAGCAGCTGTCTGTAATCCGTGATATTATGGGAATCGGCTTGTACAAATGTGCCCGTTTCGTCCGAGACTTGTAGCATCAGAAGCTTGGAGGATAGTTCATCGAACCACTCTTTCAGCGTAGAACAGACTATTTTGGTACTATCCAGCGACTGCAGCCAATCATTCGCAATCTTATCATCATCATTCAAGGTCAAATAGCGTGTTGTCTTCATATTTTCAATTACCCGCTTGCTCTTATCGGCCTGATTGATTCGCTTGACGCACCAATTGACACAATAGTTATTTTGATAATTCAAAATTAAAATCATAGGTGACGGAAATGCTTTCTGTATTATCCCTGCGATAGCTGATGTCTTGGCTGGATTCTTTATATCTACCAAGGCAAAAATAATCTGATCGTAAGAAAACTCATTATCAATGTAAGATGCAACACCGACTGTACGAGTTTGCAACAAACCTTTCATCACAATACGGTCAATGTCTTCACGCAGAATTCGTTTTTCAACAGATGATAAGGCAACCTTTTCAGCAAAAAGCTTTTTGCTAATGGGCATATCAATCCGGGCTTGACCCGGTATGTTGAAATAATCGATCATTTGCTTTTAATTATTACAAAAGCCACAATATCAAAATCACCTTGTGACGTTACTCCTTCTGCGTTCAAAGAGATTAGTTCACTCGAAAAGAATGAAGCAGCTCCGACTTCCTGTGACTTCCCGATGACGCTCTCTATTGCCAACTTAAATGCAGAAGCATAACTGTTCATAAAAGAGTAGTTCTTTGTTTCTCTTTTCAGGTTTTGAGCAAATTCGATTAACACATCTGTAGTTCCATGGCAAAGTTTTTTAAGATAGTCCAAACAACGTTTTCCTTGCATATAGCCGAGAATAGTGGAACCATCTTCACCCATATAAACTAAATAATAGGGTGAGAGCAAACTAATACCTTTTTGCTCTACAGTGCTGCGCATACAAAAAACTGTTCCCGGGAGAATTTCTTCGTCGTTTGTTTCAACCACAGTATGGATCCCCAATGGAGTTGATTTTAATTGGTCAAGATGTTCGTTTTCGTATTCGAGAATATCCATCCGGAAATCATTCAGGTTGGTATCTGTAATTGTGATGCCACCTTGTATATCCTCCAAATCCAACACAGTATTCTGAAGTTGTTCCAATTGCTTGCGGCGATACTCCAGATCTGTCATTTCGTCGTTACCATTCATCTCGATAAGGTTTTCTTCACCGGTTGCTGAAATATCGAGCAACACCATCTTCCCTTTTACACGACTCTCCAAATTGATATACTCATTCAATTCCATATTTGGCCAAAAATTGACCAATTGAACCAGATCGTTTATAGAACCCAAACGATCAATTCGACCAAACCTTTGGACGATACGCACCGGATTCCAATGAATGTCGTAATTAATCAGAAAATCACAGTCTTGAAGATTTTGACCTTCTGAAATACAGTCTGTAGCAATGAGAATATCAATCTCCCCAACAGCATTTGGAAAAGTTTTATGTCGTCCCTTAGAATGTGGTGAAAAATGAGTCAGTAGCTCATTCATGTCTTTGCTTTCAATGTTGGGGAAATTGGTTCTATTTGTTCCACTTCCCTTGATGAGACATGCGTATAGACCATAATTTGACAAACCCCATTTAGATATCTCCTGGTAAAGATAAATTGCCGTGTCTGCAAACGCGGTAAAAATAATTACCTTTTTGTTGTTTTCATTGATCGGATTTTGAATTTTATCAGTAATGAGTTGTTTTAATCGTTGTAGCTTCTCATCACGCTCCTGGTTGATAGTTTCCGCGCTCTCCATTATTTTCTTCAGCTTATCGCGATCATACTCCAAGGCCTGTTTCCATTTGATCAGATTTATGTCCTGAAGCAGAACTTTAACCTTGTTGCCCACCAAAGCTTCGTTATCGTCATCCTCAATATCGATATCTTCAATGGTTATCGTCGAATCAGCAATTTCATCAACATGATCTATCTTGTATAATTGATCTTCGACTTGAGCTAATAGAGCCTTGATGCTAAGATAAAATGCAAAAATAGAACTCTCCATTCGCTTCAGATAATTGACCCTCATCAAATGAATCAAGCTTTCATCACGGTCGACTTGCTTAAATACACTACCTGAATTCAGTTTATAGTCGTATTTGGCTTCATACTCTGCAATCTTATCTGTTCTCAGATAGGACATCGGAGAAAAGTTGGCCAGGTTCATTTTGCGAATAGCATTGTTAATTTCCCTCAGCGAAGGAAAAAGATGCTTGCTGTCGATGTCAGTTTTTATATTAATCGGTTTCAAGCGAGTCGGGAATTTACCCACATCGGAAGAATGATAATACTTGGTAATATGCTTTCGCGACCGGGCAATAGTGAGCATATCCAACAACTTGAAATATCTGTTATCCAAACGATCGAACAAAGTATTAATATTACGGTCCGTACTTTTGGTCCAATCGGTAAATTGTTTTTGTGCCAACTTCATCACGTTGGTAATATTGTTAATACCTTCATCAACAAATGCCAAATCATTTCCCTCTGTAATAAATGAGATCTGATTTTTCAGGTCGTTCAAGCGATTGTTCACGGGTGTAGCAGAAAGCATCAACAGTTTTGTTTTCACCCCCTTCCTTATGACCTCGTTCATCATTTGTGCGTAACGTGTCATTTCACCCTTTGCCGGATTATTGTTTCTGAAGTTATGAGACTCGTCAATGACAACCAGATCATAATTGGACCAGTTGATAGCTGCCAAGTCAATAATGCCGGATTTACCACGTTTGCGTGTGAGGTCAGTATTATTCAATACATCATAGTTGAATCGATCGGTGAGGAAAATATTTCGTTTATCGTTTTGTGTATAGACAGTCCAGTTGTCACGGAGTTTTTTGGGACAAAGCACCAAGACACGATCGTTTCGAAGTTCGTAGTATTTGATGATTGCCAGAGCTTCAAACGTCTTTCCCAATCCTACACTATCGGCAATGATACAACCTCCGTATTTTTCAATCTTTTCGATGGCACCCATAACACCATCTTTTTGAAACTTGTATAGTTCGTTCCAAATTTCCTTTTCTTTGAATCCTGTTTTGGTCTTAATTAGCTTATCACCTGAAAAATCAACAATAGCATAATGAAATAAATGGTGAAGAATGAAGTGATATAAAAAATCGGGAGTGTAATCTTTATATCCCTTATAAAGCTCATTTCTAATTGATTTAGTGATATCCGTGCTCTTTAATTTATCATTCCAAACGTTATTAAATATTGTTTTCAACGGGAGAATATTCTCATTTCCTTCCTGAAGAATATGATATTGTGAATTTTCAGAACTAATCGTCCCAAGTGTGGCTGAATCAAAATCTGACATACCATTATTTATCACACAATCAGCAATTTGATTTTGAAGAAAAATCAATTTAAAACCAAAAGTAGTTGGAGATAACAATGTACGGATGTTACAATGTTCAAACATTATAGAACACTCTTCCGATGCATGTCTCAATAAAAGCTTTCGGTTCAATTCTTTTTCTGCAGGAGTTCCCCAAAGCGTGTCTTCAGTAGTTATTGAAAGACCAACAGGTGATTTTGTGATTGTGTCGTTTAATAGTAAAATATTCAGTTCTTTGATGTTCTTGAACTTTTCCCGTAGAAAATAAAAAGCGTATATACTGAACATTCCAGTACTTATAGAAACAGTGGTTTCGATATCGATTCTTTTAATTATCTCGCTTTCAACAGTACGTCCTTTTTTGTTATCAATTAATTCCATGGTATTCAATACTGATGCTTGTCTCTATGCTATGTGATTCATTTATAAACTTGGTTTGAAGATGTATGATCAGTATATTGATTAAAAAGAATTCTCAAGATCACTTGATCTTCTTGAGATCAATTATATCAAACACAGATAATCGATTCAAAGAAAAACAAAGATAAGAAAAAAAGATCTAACCAATTATAAAATTCTATTCATCAAAATGATATACTTTTCCAGATTTGATATTCAAAAAAAGATCATACTTTTGACAACTTGTGTCACAGTTGATAAAATTAATAAGTTTCAGAAAGAATACTTGATATTTTCAGGTAAGGCTACTTGGATCGTTGCTGATATGTAAGTAAATAATGGGTTGCAAATGGTTTTACTTGGCCAGTTTGGACGGGAAATTGTATTCTGGTCACCAGCATTCTACCAATTGAAATTCATTGATGAGGGTTAGTAGTGAGGGGTTGAGGTCAATCATTTGTTGGAGTGTGGGGCTGAATGGTGCGGTTTGTTGGGGAGCTGGATCGTTTGTGGTTTGAGGTTGGAGAGTAGGAACGGGTGTTTTTAAGAGTTGAGGATTCTTGTTGTACCGGTTGGGTTGTTCGGCGGCTGTTGTTGATGTTGAAGTTGGTGTTTTTGGTTTTACAACAGCGGATTTGGAAAGTTGCTCGAGTATGTAGTCGGCAATGTCGTAACCGTCGTGGGGTTGTTGTGGGGTTGCGTG
>JBAZIG010000068.1:0-6177 GCA_041651955.1 Minisyncoccota bacterium
CGCAGCGAAGCTTGCGGAGCGAGGAACATAACTAAGCTCAGATTATGTTAAATCAGGGGCGGCCTCTATTGAGGGTAGAGCGAAGCGGCGCCCGAACAGGAAAGGGAGCCGGGTGGAAATGAGCGCTCGCCCGGGGGGAGGTGAAGGTTTAGGGAAGGGATTTGTTTTGTGGGAAAAGGTTTATTTTATTGATGGAGGTTGTGGAGGCCCGGGCGGGGGCTCATTTGTGCCGGCGAGTGAGCGGAGCGAACACCGCTGGTCATTGGGTGGGAGGCGAACCGGTTCGCCGGGCGGGGACAAGGATCATGAGCGGAGCGAATACCGCTCTATTCTGGAGCGTCAAGAGTTTGTGGTCCGGAATGGAGCGTAAGCGGAATGGAGGATGACAATCTCTGAGCGGAATTCTGTTTTTTATCGGGTTAAGGAAACATTCATGCTAATTCTTGATATCCACAAAAGAGTAACTTACAATAAATATGTAGTAGTGATATTGTTGTCAATAAATGAATACGGTGGCAATTATTAATAATAAGATTTGAAAAATTAGAAATTAATACTAATTTTACAGATGCCTGTTCTAGAAATAGTTACATTGTTCTCATGTCCATACTAAATGTCAATTTATTTGACACTCGTAAACATGTGTATTTACTTTCAATGCTTTCTTTAGAAGAAAGCAAAAAGAGGAAGTGTGGCCTTAGTCTTTCAGCCGAATACAAAACAAGATTTGTCTGTATCTATACCCTCTCTCACAATCTGAGGGTTAATATACACATTTATTTAATCTATAAAAAGTTATGCCCAATGCTGCAAAAACACTACTGCTATGAAAATATCTAATATAAGAATCAAAAACTTCAAAACTTTTGATGAAACAGGAATTGAGTTGTCAATGAGTAATCTAACTGCAATGGTTGGAGAAAACAGCGTTGGCAAATCAAATGTCCTAGAAGCTCTGGATTTATTCTTTAATTTCTCAAAAAGTAAAGTCTCGATTAAGAGTTTTCATCATAATGATTATTTGAAAAAGATTGAGATTGAGTTAACTCTTATTGAATTGTCTGAGATAGAAAAAAAGGTATTCAAATCACACTTAAATGATTCCCAAAATTTAATTATTACACAATATATCATATCCGTAACTAAAGAAGAGGATATAGAACTCGAAAAAGCGGCCGAGGATGAGATTGATTTTGTTGAATCAAAACATGGTACAAAAATTCAAGCAACGAGTGATTATGAGTGGGCTTCTCTCAATGACAAATTACCTGGAAAGACTAATATTAAGAATTGGTGGAAACAAGAATTGAAACTCGGCGATTTTAATTTTAAATCATATTTCGATTCAGATGATGTTCCTTCGCAGGAAGAATATCAAGAAAAGTTAGAAAAACTTTGGGAGGAAAAAACTGAATTGATACCAACTGAATCAATTACTGGTGATGAGAAAGTATTAGGCTGGAAGAGTAAATTAAAAGCAAATCTTCCAATATTTTTTTATATCCCAGCCATAAAGAATGTCGCAGATGATTTGAAAGTTACAAGTACATCGCCACTTGGAGAAATGATTAAATGGCTTTCAACTAGTGTTTCAAGAGAAATAAAGGATGAGTTTAAAGAAAAGTCAGCAGTCTTAGTTGATGAGTTACTTACAAAGATTGATAAAGATGACGATGGGATATCAAAAATACAAAGCTTAAATAATGCTCTTAATAAAAATATTGGATTAAATATTGGGTGCGAATTAGAATTACGATTTGGCACACCCGAAATACAGGACATTATATTCCCAGAACCAAAAATATTTGCAAATGACGGTTATGACTCAGAACTGACGCAAAAAGGTCATGGAATTCAAAGATTAGCTATTTTCTCACTTTTAAGGACATACAACACTTTTCTGTTCAAAAAAGACAGACCTATAAGAAATATTATCATTGGAATCGAGGAACCTGAGATATATTTACACCCACCTGTTAAGAGGTCAACTTATAGATTGTTAAGAGAAATTTCAAAGGATCAAGATCAAGTAATTTACACAACACATGACAACTTTTTTGTATCTGTTGAACACTATGATGAGATTAAACTTTTTCGAAAGGAAGGTAAAGAAAAGCCCAAAACATCAGTTTACGAATTTTCGGTAAGTCAATTAAAAGATTTTTATAGCAAACATTTTCAATTAGAGATTGATGAAAAAAGCATAAAAGACAGGTATTGCCATATACTTGATGAAAACAAAAATGAAGGTTTTTTTGCAAAAAAAATAATTCTAATTGAAGGACAAACTGAAAAATATGCCTTACCTAATTATTTCTTCGCCAAAGGATTTGATTTAGACAATAATTGTATCTCTTTGATCAGTGCAGGCTCGGTTGATTGTTTATCGTATTTATATGTAATCTTTAACGAATTTCATATTCCTTGTTATATAATATTTGATGGTGACAAACCAAAAAATGATAAGCCTGAGGACCTCCCAGAGAAAAAACGAAATGATGCAATAAATAAATCAAAAAGAAATAAAGAATTATATAGTATACTCGGACTTGAGAGTACAGATAATGATTACTTTTTCCCTGATACGTTTGTTGGAAATCAACACGCAGTATGGATTCATGATTTTGAATATGAATTTCATAAAACACTTGACAACTATGAAGAACTAAAAAGTTCAGCTAGAGCATTATACAAAAATGATAGTAAACCATTGACTGCAAGATATATTTCTGAAAGGATTGTAAATGAAAGTCCTGAGAAGATTAACAACAAAATTGACACTTTAATACAAAACATAAAAAAACTAGAATGGACACATTCTATATTATAATAGCACAGGTGGAGTTTTTAACTTAGTTGGAACACAGAGTTTTGCATAAAAGTTTAATTTTATATACTACAAAACAGTATTAACTCAATACACAACAACAATTATGGCAGAGATGGGATTAGGTTATGGAAGTGAATATCAATTATTAAGATATTTAGGACACCATAGAAATGAATTAAATGATATTATTAATAAGACCACTAGACTCCAAGGACAGCTTATATGGCTTGATTATCCCAAGAATATAAAAAGATTGTCATTGGATGGTGAATATGTGGGAATGGATTTTTTAAGAGACCCTGTAATTACAAATTCCAGCTTGGCAACAAATATTAAAACGTTACTAAGGGATTGGAAAGATTACTGGAGTACGCAAGGGACACCACCGAATTGGGATGGAGTAATTTTACATACAAATAAAAATGAAATTGAATTAGTAATAGTTGAAGCAAAAGCTCATATTAAAGAAATTAAATCTAAAACTGAAAGTTCTTCAAATAAGAGAATACAAGAAGCATTTAATAATACTCAAGTTAGTTTAAACATCTCTAATAGAAATTGGTTTGGGAAACACTATCAATTAGCAACCAGATTGGCACTTGTAAATTTCTTCAGGAAGCACAATATAAACGCGTCACTCTTGTATATATACTTCATTAATGGTTATGAGAAACGCCAATTATTGGGTAAAATAAAGGTTCTGGGTACAAATAAGAGTGTAAAGGATCAAAGTGATTGGGAGAAAGTAGTAGAAGAAGAGTATGCTGATTTAGGAATAAGTGAGCAAGCAAAAAAATATATCTCAAATGTTTTTATAGATTGTAAATAAAAGAGCGTAAAGCAGTTGTCCAGGACGGAGAACCTGGGGAGCGAAGAAACTATGTTTATGATATATCTTATGCCAAAAAATTGAAATATTGAAACCCGGTTCATGAAAAATTGTTTTAAAATCTTTCTCCTTCTTACCCTGCTCCCCTTTGGTTTATACAGCCAGACATTCCAGGTGAAAGTTGTCGGGATTTCTGATGGGGATACCTTTACGGGATTGAACAGGGACAACCACCAACTGAAATTCAGAATACACGGTATCGATGCACCGGAAAAGAAGCCCGGAACAAAAGAAAACTTAATGGGCCATATGTGAATATTAACAAACTAAAATTGTTATGGACCAACATACAACAAAAAGAATCCTTTGGAAAACTACTTGTGAACGGTATGTTGCCTTTCTTGATATAATGGGATTTAAAGAATTAGTGAAAAGATCAACGCATAAAGAGATATATCAACTTCTTTGCAATGTTACTGACGTAGGTATATATTTTGAAAAAGCCTTAAATGACGTTGGACATAATATTAAAGTAATTACTTTTTCTGATTCAATTATTGTATTGTCTAGGAAGGATGACACCCCAGCAAGTTTCATAGATTTCAGTAATGTAGTTAGCAAAATCATTGGTATTTGTTTATTCAACGGAATCCCAATCAAAGGAGGTTGTGCGCATGGAGAGGTAACATACAATCAAAGCAAAAACATTATATGTGGTCAAGCATATATTGATGCATATACCATGCAAGAAAATTTATTCTACTACGGTGTAGTATGTCATCACTCGATAGATCAGGTTCTGTCTTTGAATAAATCCGATAAAGGCTCCGATAGATTCTGTGTAGAAACAAAAATGAAGGATAGCGATGCCCTGCATACGAATTTTGATTGGTTTTACTCAGCTTGTGAGGCAAATTATGAACTTCAAAAAGGATATTCTTATTGTGATAAAATAATTCGAGAGAAGATTAATAATTTCTATTTGCAATGCTCAGGGAAGCCCCGTCAGTATGTAGACAACACAATGATGATGTATGAAAGATATTTGGATTCAGAGCATCCAAGAATAAGATTAAAAAAGATAATCTAATTCAATACTCCAACACATTCAACTCTCCAATAAAGCAAGTTGTGAAACATAAAAAATGCACAAAATGGAAGAAAGGACTAGCAAATAATATATCCCAAGAAACATTATAAAATAACATTTATGAAAAGAATATTGTTAAAATTGGGCGAACTAATCTTTGGAGTGATCATTGGATTTCTAGTATACAAATTAACAAGTAATCAACCACAAGCCAACTATAACGGTCTTATAGGAATAGTGACAGGCTTACTGAGTTCGATGATCATTTCAATTTTAATTGAGGGTAGTATTACGCATAAAAAAATAGATAACCTTAAATTAGATATTCAACGTCTTAAAGAATTATTGGCAGATGTAGAAAAATTCAAGAGTAAACTAGTGAAAAGGATCGATGAGAATCCTGTTACAATAATAAAAGACGATATTCCGAATTTATGGCTAGAATTATTATGGGAAGCTGAGCAAAGGTATTGGGCAACAACATATATTAAATCAACTGAAGGATGGGATAAAGTTTATACCGAAATTGGCAATCATATTCAGAAGGCCAAAATTCAGGCAAATGATGTAGATATATGTAGAATCTTTGTAATCGACGATCTAATAGAACTCGAATCATTAAAAAAACACATTAACAAACAACACAATATAGCGATAAAAACCAAGTATATTTTCAAAGACGATATTTATGATAATCCCTTATGGGATAATTATACTAAAGCCTTAAAATCTCTGGACTTCTCAATTGTTGATGATAAATATGTGAGTTTATTATTTATGGATGACGAAAGAAATATTCATCACGCTGAGGTATGTAAGATGAATGATAAAAATAAATTTTATGAGAATTTCTTTCGTGAATTATTTAAAGAAGCAAAAACAATAAAAAAAACAAAAACAAGATAAAACTCTTGTTTCATATCAACAATCATATGATGGTAATATTCTTTTTAATTTGAAATTAACTATTGAGAATTGCCAATTTATTGTATTTTATTGACGGTTACGGATAAGCGTCCCAGTCAATAATTTTTTGCGGATTCCTGACGGTAAGGGTTTGATTTCGGTTGTGAGTGGTGTTTCAGTTTGCTGTAACTTGTTGGTTTAGATTGAAAATACTTGAAAATAATCATCGAATCTTTTAACTTTACAGATTGCTGCCCCAAGATACAGTGATCACACCACCCTGCTTAATCTATGAATTAGATTGTATTACGCTATTTATGCACCACATACCATAATGTCTCTAATGATTAGACTACAGCTACGATAAACAACAAACAAACGATTATGATACCTGATTACCAGTCATTGATGCTTCCTTTGCTTGAAAAGTTAGCGGACAAGAGAGAACATGTATTTAGGGATTTGGTGGAAGAATTGGCGGAAGATTTTAAGGTGAGTGAAGACGAAAGAAAGGAGTTGTTG
>JBAZIG010000069.1:0-6073 GCA_041651955.1 Minisyncoccota bacterium
GGTCTATGAACAGGCCAAAGAATGTAAGCTCGAAGAAGCTTTTTTTAAACAAGCTGCCAGAGAACTGAACGTAATATCCGATTACTTTCACACCTCCTCAAAACAATCACTGATAGTGGCTTTGGTCTTTGCCCTCAATTACGACCAATCCTGCAGCAATCTGCAGGCCCTGATCAAATACCTGGGTTGCAACCCAATGAAATTTCTGGAATACGGCGACGAAATGGAGGACCTGTTCACCAAAGAGATCATTCAAAAACAGGACACTTCAGAAAAAGGTTTGATTATGTTATCTTCCACCGTGGACATTATCCTCAATCAAAAAATACTGGAGGCGATTATGAAAAACGAGTCCATGCCGTCTCTCAAAAAAGAGAAGCCGAAGAACCAGCTGGAGGTTCTGGAAGCTTTTTATCTTCTGGTCGAGCAACGGGACGAGGAGGAAATATCTTCCATCGATCTGTTTGTGGAGACTGAGCGTCTCTTCCACTCGTCGCTGTACTACCCTCTGTTCAAAAGGATCAATGAACAAAATCTTGACATGGAAGATCTGACCATTTACCTGTATGTGATCTGGAGAACGATTATTGGCGATGACAAAACCGATCTTGAGCGTGCTTTGCGGGGTATTTTTGATAACACGCCGCAAAGGATAGTATATCTCCATGCAATCCTGAAAAGAAACAATGCGATCATCTACAATAATCTGGTAGAGATCACGGAAGGCGATTTCCTGAACAATGCAGCGCTGAAACTTACCGATTATTCTTTGACCCTGCTTCAGGAATCGGATATCCTACTGTTCCAGCATAAGAAAAACCGGGACACCATTGACCCCTCAAAAATCAAACCTGTGACCCTGTTCTTTAATGAATCGGAACAAAGGCAACTGGAATTACTTAAGTCTCTGCTGCAGGAAGAGCATTTTTCCGAGACTCAGAAAAGGCTGCAAAAAAAAGGAATGCCCAAAGGGATCACCATATTGTTCCACGGTTTGCCGGGCACCGGGAAAACAGAGACAGTCTATCAGTTTGCCAAAGATACCGGCAGGGAAATATTCAAAGTGGACATGAGTCAGTTGAAATCCAAGTGGTTTGGGGATAGCGAGAAGATTGTAAAACGCATCTTCACCGATTACAGAGAATGTGCAAAAAACTATGAACGCACGCCGGTCCTGCTTTTTAACGAGGCCGATGCCATCATTTCAAAACGCCGGGATAACAGTAGTTCCAACGTGGCGCAAACAGAGAACACCATTCAAAATATTTTACTTGAAGAACTGGAGAATTTTGAAGGTATATTATTTGCCACCACCAACCTGGTGAGTAACCTGGACGCGGCATTTGAAAGACGGTTTTTATTCAAGGTCGGGTTTCAAAAACCCGGCATTTCGGTTAAGGCAAAAATCTGGAACTCAAAACTGCCCAACCTTTCCAAAGAGGAATGTGAAGCCCTGGCAACCCAATTTGATTTTTCGGGAGGCCAGATAAACAATATTGTGAGAAAACACGAAATCCATGAGATCGTTTACGGATTATCCGTCGATTTTAATAATATTGTTGATTATTGTAAAACAGAATTACTTTCAAAGAATAACGGGAGTTTAATAGGTTTCATTAAAGGATAATAACATGTCAAAGAGAGAATCAATTGCCCGGTACAATCTTATAATCAAAAAACTTAGAAAACATCCTGCCACTTTTCGGGAGATCTCGGATTACCTGGCTTTGGAATCGGAACTGCAGGGGTACGACTTTTGCGTGTCAATACGTACCTTCCAGAGGGATATCCAGGATATTGGTTCGCTATACAATATTGAAATTCAATATGAACCATCCCTTAAAGCGTATTCTATCCTTCACGATGACCAACCCGAGGCCAACGAACGGATTCAGGAGGCTTTTGACACCTTCAACGCCCTGAATATCAGCGACAGGCTCTCCAATCACATTCACTTTGAAAAACGCCGGCCGCAGGGAACAGGGAACCTGTACGGTTTGCTTCATGCCATAAAAAACCAAGTGCAAATATCCTTCACGTATGAAAAATTCTGGGACGACGAGATTTCGCACCGCCTTGCCGAGCCATACGCACTGAAGGAGTTCCGAAACCGCTGGTACGTGCTTGCCAATGATCTGAAAGACAGAAAAGTCAAAACCTTTGCCCTGGACAGGCTGTCCGGGCTCGAGATCACCCGGACCAAATTCAGTTTACCCGTCAATTTTGATATCAATGAGCGTTTCAAATATTGCTTTGGCATAATCAGTCCGAACGAGCCTGATCCCCAGGAAATCGTTTTGTCCTTTAATCCGCTTCAGGGAAAATATGTAAAATCACTGCCTCTTCACGAATCCCAGGTGATTCTGAAAGATAACGAACAGGAGCTGCTCATTAAACTCACCTTGTTCGTTACCTATGATCTGCTCATGGAAATCCTCTCGTATGGAAACAATGTTAAGGTCCTCCAACCCCTAAGCCTGGTGGACGAGATCAGGGATTGTTATGAAAATGCGCTAAAACAGTACGGGTGTCCATGATGGTTTTAACCCCGTGAACCCAATGATAAAAAGTCCCAGGCCGCTTCTGGTGCGCACCTTTTCTCTATTGTGATTATAAACATTTGATTAACTGTGATTTAAAAACCACAGTTTGATTTCTTGCGCACCAGACCGCGTCTGGCTGCACCAATGGGAGGTGTTTCCCGTTCTGAATAGTTTGTGGAAAGTTTTTGACCAGATGGGCCGGGAATTGGAGTAAAGCAAAAACTGGCAGTTCATCTGCCTGGGGCCGATCTGGAAAATTTTGCCGATGCCGATATTCTGGGCCTCGGCACAGTCAAATCTTTTTTAAAGTAGATCATATCAACCAGTTGTATGTCGCCCTTGAACATTGGATGGTCGTAATGGTCTGTAAAGAAATTCTTTACCCGGTGGGATCTCACAAATCCGCAGCGTTCATAAAAAGAGAGAATTGCAGGCGTTTCACCAGTCCCTACTAGCATTGATTTGTAGTCGTTTTTGTAGAAATCAAAAATGAAC
This sequence comes from Minisyncoccota bacterium, assembly GCA_041651955.1. GTDB lineage: Bacteria > Patescibacteriota > Minisyncoccia > Minisyncoccales > Minisyncoccaceae > UBA2558. The sequence continues at coordinate 3,039 of JBAZIG010000069.1, forward strand.
CCGACCAATGCCCTGCCATACCCTTTGCCCTGGTATTCAGGGTATGTGGCTATGTTTTTCAACTCGCAGGTTACACCATCTACAGGCACTACCACGCAAACACTTTTCAGGTCACCGTCATATAAAGCAAACAAGTCACCCTGGGGCAAATACTTATCAATCATATCTTCCTGCTCGTCTGCCAGCAACAAGAGGTCAAGAAACTGTTTCTTATTGTGGGTGATCCTTTCCATTTTCAACATATTGCTGTTGTTTCCAATGTAAAACTCGTTTTGAAATTCTATCATAAAACACAATATACAAGACCCAGATCAGGGCACAGACCGATAACACGATGATCTTGCCTTTGGGATCAAAATGGCCTGCCGTGAAAAGATTGTACAACGCATGAAAGGCTCCCACGCCAAGGATCGATTTTGTTTTGTCCCCTACTGTGCCGATTCCCCAACTGGCCAGGATCAAAACAAAAAGAAAGATCAGATTTGAAATTGTCAATCCAAAATTCAGATGCCATATGAACCATAACGTTCCAATGACCGCATATTTGAGGTATTTGTTCAGAAAGCCGAGTTGTTCCTGCAAAAATACCCGCCATCCGATCTCTTCCAGTATGGCGTAAATCAGAAAATAGAGGGACAGTTTGGCTCCTGCCAGAAATACATTGCTCGTAACGATTACATGTTCACTTTCAGTAACTCCTATTATGGCAAAACCGGCAACGGGAATAACCACAAAAACAAAAACGCTTAAAAGCAAGGGTTTCAGCTTCCCCGCAAAACTGTAGGTAAGTTTCAGGCCAAATGCCTTAAACGCGACCAAGGCTCCTATTGCAGGTCCGACACCTTGTAAGCATATTTTCAGGAAAGCATTCTCTATGTGATCCAGGAATCCCGTTTTGTTGGTCAGATAACGTATCAGAACAGCAATTGCATAAAACAGTATGATCGCAAAAATTCTTTTTTTAGTTGAACCCTCAGATGATTTCATTATTGTTTTGTTTAATTGTCTGTGCAAAAATGATAAAACCATCCGGTAATAATATTAACCTATATTAAGAAATGTTATAACGAGATGTTTTTTGTAGCCGGCTTAAACTTTCTGCAGTAACTCCTATCTGCAGATCTCTATACATAGGGCCCGGGATTCGCCTGATCAAAAAGCTGTTGGTACTCTTTGTTCTTAAAATGCAAGTGCTGGATGGAATCCAGGCGGAACGGGTAGTACTTGATTTTATAGATACGGGCAGCGACCATGCCTGCAATTATTCCTCCGGCAATGCCAATTAGAAAAGCGCTCCCGCTACCCTCAACAAATAAAGAGGCAATATATTGCACAATAAATAAGCCCAAAACGATAGCAGCGATCCTGACATAAATGCGTTTTGTCTTATGCTTTTTATATGTTTCTTCACATGATCTGCAAAGAGGTACCTGAAAAGTGGTAGTTACCGTGCCCATACCGATAGATTCCTCGGTTATGTTCTTCATTACGTAATTGTCGCTCATACACGAGCAACATTTACCAGGTAAATTATAACTCATATTCAGCAGTTTAAAATTTATTAAGCATGGAACCTTCCTCCCCTAAAAACAAATAATTGATAGCTCCTCCATCATGGCGTTTGTGTAGGTAGCAGGGGTGATCGGGCCGGTCTCAAAGTTACCGACTTTTGTGTAACTTTTTATTACAAACGGATGTCCTATAGAGAACAATAAGTTGGGACTATCAGTAATCTGAAAGTGTAAGTGAGGGGCGGTAGAGTTTCCCGAATTGCCCAAAAGGCCGATGGGATCTCCTTCTTTCAGGACATCACCCTGGGATACCAGGAATTCGTTAGGCACACAATGAGCATATAAGGCATAACGGTCATTCCCGATATCCAGTACTACATAGTTACCGCCATATTCGTCCATAGTGGCAAATACCAGGTCTTGCGCGTCTCCCCTGTTTTCTGGCCGGCCATCGACCACTTTGAGGACTGTCCCGTCAGCGATTGCATACAGGGTGTCCCTGTAATTGAAATAGGACTCGTTCACCTTGGGATCCCCCTCGTAATAATCGGTCATCTGATCATTCAGCTGCAGGTTGTCAAAAGCGAATCGTTCTCCCCTCCATAGATTTCCGTCAACAAAAAAGATCGTGTAAAAATGATAAGCATTTGTGGACTGGTTAATGAAGATCCAGTTATCTCCTTTTACCGGCGAAGAGATGGACAATGGAGACTTGCCGGTAAGCGGTGTAAATATTCCGCCTTCTACCGTCACATCTCTGTTCAGAACAGTATCTTTTAGTATAAACCTGTGAGAGATCCTGGCTGGTATATTATTGCTTAATTCTATGGGCAGCTGGATAGAGAGGTAATAATGGGATATTTCATCGGAGGTAAATACGGGAATGAACGGAATGGGATTTTTATGCACATGTGGTAAGTCCTCCTTTTCAATCGTTTGCAGCATTCTATTTGTCTTGTGATCAAAAATCTGTATCTGCTGAAGCTTGAGCCCCTCCTTCTCCCACTCCCAGGTTTTCAGCGTGTAGGGAATCCTGTGATAAACCTCGGTTTTAAATGGTATGTCATTAATGACAACCTCGATCTTCCTGTTTCCAAACGGGCACAACACTCTTTCGCATGAAAACAGAATCAACACCGAAAAAACGAAAATCAGAGACTTTTTCATGGGTTTTTTGTTGTAAATGTATGTAATTTATTGGCCCGCTGTTAACTCCCGGGTTTTATATTACGAAATTCTTTTCCAGCCGGAATCCATGTTATAAGACCCATTCTTGTCACGGGAGATTCTGGCATCCCAGACATAACTTTTGGGCCAGTCCCTGAAGAGTTTGACCAACATGAATATCAATCTGAGTATCAGTCGTCTCTAAGGAAGATGTTGTTTTTCAACGTCAGTATGTCGGGAAAAGGAGAAAGGAAGTGTTAAATTTGTTGCCAAAAATAACAACTATGCAAACTGCCCGATATATCCTGTTTGACTTTGACGGTACCCTGGCCGATACCTTGGATCTGGCCTTTACCC
>JBAZIG010000070.1:0-6025 GCA_041651955.1 Minisyncoccota bacterium
TTAAAAATCTTAACAACCCGGTTGCAAAGATTGATGATATTTATTCAGAATATAGTAAGAAAGAATTTAAATCACCTTTCCGTTCGACAATTCCATTAATTGTATTATTCAAAAGTGACCAGACCCTAAATTTGGAGATGATCTATACTAAGTCTAACATAGACATTAAATATATTTTTGAATATCAATTACATAATAATCAAGGCCGTGCTCCTTCTTGTACAGACTTGATGATTGAATACACAAATGGATGTATTGCTATTGAAGCTAAGAGAACGGAACGCCCTTATGAAACAGTAAGAAAATGGTTAAGCGAGTCACCTAACCGAACAGAAGTATTAAATGCTTGGCTTGCGATAATTAATTTGAAAATTCAATCAAAGGTTCAAATAAAAGATATCTCTGATTTACCATATCAATTAATCCATAGAGTTGCATCAGGGTGTTCATTAAATAAGCAACATACTATTATTGCCTACATTGGCTTTGACTTAAATGAAGCAAAAACAAAATATTATATAGATTGTTTGACGAGATTTTCAAAGATCCTTAAAAACAAACTTGATTTCTTCCTTTATTGTTACGAGATTGTCAAATCTGATGAGCAAAAAAAACTGGAAGGACTATGGAAAGACGGGAAACGTGATTTATCCCAAGAAGTAATTCAAGAGATAAAAGATAATAAACTTATGGAAGTAACACTGAAAAAGAAATATCAAATAAACAAATACGAATAATATAAATAAACGGAATCGTATAATTATTCAATAGAAATACAGAAACCTGATACATGAAAAATTGTTTCATAATCTTGCTCCTGCTTACCCTTCTACCCTTTGGGTTATATAGCCAGACGTTTCAGGTGAAGGTCGTCGGGATTTCTGATGGGGATACCTTTACGGGATTGAACAGGGACAACCTCCAGCTGAAATTCAGGATTCACGGTATCGATGCACCGGAGAAGAAACAAGCCTTTGGATCAAAAGCCAGGGAACACCTCGGCTCGTTGATCTTTGGGCAAAACGTGACCGTCGACGTAAACGACCGGGATAGATGGGGCCGGTATATCGCCAGGGTTGCAACAGAGGACGGGAGGGATGTCGGGAATGAGATGATTCAGGCCGGGCTGGCCTGGCATTACAAGCATTACGACAAGTCGGAAGCGTATGCGCAAGCGGAGCAGACAGCACGGGATAAAGTCAGTGATTCGATTGGAGCGCAGCTTTTAGAACGTCAAGAGGTTGCAGAAATAGCACAGGTGAATGGATGGATAAAGGAATGATTCATAATTCTTATAAACATAGCTGGACAAAACAAAATGCGCGCTCAAGTTTGTGGCTAGTGTATCGGCCCACGAAAAATATGGATTATGTTTACACTAGCCTGTTCCAAACTTTAAGCATTGACCTTAGCAACAAAAAGCAATGTGTGCAAAGGTGTTGCACACCAACAATTGTTTTACTATTTTTGTAAAACACTCAATATCATATGCCAACAAATAATCATGCAGTAATTAGATATAGAGTGCTTGATAAATGTCTCCAGAGAAAAACAGAAGACAATACAGAAGAACATCTTAGAAAGTTGTGTGGCAATGCTATCAGCGAATTCGATCCAAATTACGAAGCAGCAGAAGTCAGCCTTCGAACATTTCGGTTAGACATAGCATATTTAAAGAGAGCTGCTACAGCGATAGATTCGGATGTAGAAATCATATCTCGTTTGGGAAGCTCACGCTATTATTATTTTTATTCAAAGCCTGGTTTTTCAATTTATAAGAACGAACTTACTAGTTCAGAGGTTGGACAATTCAGCTGTGCCATGCAATTGCTTGGGCGTTTTAAAGGTCTTCCCGAATATGACGGGATAGCAGAACTTGGAAGTAAACTGAAAAAAAAATACGGTATAATTGCAGGCGAAAAAGCCTATGTCGAATATGAACATGTGGAGAGTGTTGGAGAAGAAGCAATGCCTGAGATATGTAATGATATAATCAATCAGCAGCCAATAAGAATACTATATTCTCCATTTGGAAAGCCAGATGTTCAGTGGATAATTCATCCCTATTTCTTGAAAGAGTACAACAATCGTTGGTTTCTATTTGGATATAATGAAGAAGAGTCGAAGATTAGCAACCTGGCTTTAGATAGAATACGTGATATAGAGCCTGTATCCAATAGATTTATTCCAAATACATTTGTTCAATTTGATTCATATTTCAACAATATCATTGGAGTTACTATAGAAGACAAACCAGTTGTCAAAATTGTATTGAAGGCAACGGGAAAAAGGTTTCCCTATATTGAAACAAAGAAACTCCATGCATCACAAAAGTATGAGGACTTCAATGACAAAACAATTTCGATTTCTGTGATACCAAATAAAGAGCTGGATGCATTGATTCTTTCTTTTGGAGCAGACCTTGAGATTATTTCCCCAGAGTGGTATAGGGATCATATAAAAGCAAAGGCTTGTTCTTTATATCAAGTTTATTTTGGTGGGCAAGAAGATTGCACACCAGAGCCTAATCTTTGCGATGTCAATCAAGGTTCAACGAATATTTTTTAAGTTATGGATTTTCGCTCGGTCACTTCGTTAGTTAATGAAATTCTTAGTGTTAGTAAGTATAGTAAACTTGACACCATGGATGGAATTGCTCTTCTTATCTGTTGGCATCATGGAGAATCTTTCAGAAGTAATTTTTCAGATGGATCTTTTAGTGAATTATATAGTTCGGGAGAATGGGCATATCATTTTCTAATAAATACTTTAACGGAAGAGCAGCGTAAACTGATATATAACAACTGGGAAGTTGTAGCGGAAATTCTCTTCAATATGTATATTTTAGAGAAGGATATAATAACCGTCTCAGAACCAGCATCCGTTTTGATGACTCATCTACTTAATGTTGAAACTGATGATTATTTTCCTAGTGACCCAATCCACAATCCGTTTGGAGGAGACCTCTATGTAGCTATGAATCATGAGGATTGGTACATTCGTGTTGAAGACAGTAGTCAAAATAATCTCCGTTTTTATGAATTGTACCTCATCGCTAAAGGACGGAAATCCTGTTTTGAATATTATCAAAAGAATCCTTTTAACAAGGAGAATCCGGACCAGACTTACAAGTATATGTATATTCCCGGTATTCCTATTGGGATAAAACAATATGGGAGCAAATATGCTGAAGAGTATGTAATCAAGGCTTTAGGACATTTAGAAGAGGGTGGCAGAATGATAGTTGCGCTTCCGAGTGACTCTCTGTGGTCAGATGATTACTATGAGTTGAGGGAAGAGTTGATAAATAGTCAGAAGCTTAAATACGTCATCAGTTTTAGACCTGGTTCATATTTTGCATCGTCAGGAATTGCGATGACCGCATATGTAATTGATAATAATGTTATTAAAGAAAGATCTTTTGCTTATGTTGATCTCACCAAGGTTAGCCTAACGGATCAGAACGCAAGGCAAAGTGTTGCTCATAGGATTGAAGATGGAGACACAACCCTCGTTACCAATATTTCTTTTGATAGCATACTTGGTTCACAGGACTATAGTTTAAGAACAAGTATAGGAGATGCGGCACATAAAGAACGCATTGGCGTTAAATACATAAAGTTGAGAGAGGTCCTGACTCCATACAAAAAGACAGACGTCTTAGATGGTACTGATATGGTTCCCCGTTTGAGCGGTAAAGACATGCATCTGACACTTCCTGAGTTTGAGATTGATGTTAAGGAAATAGGGTTGGCTGCACTTAATGGAAGATTTAATCGTATTGATGAACCAGTATTCTGTTTTCATTCAATTACTAGAAATTATGTATGGTTTTCAGGAGCACAAGACTTTTCTTCATATTGCAACAATGACATATTTCTTTTCCGTTTGGCTAGTGACATTATCACACCTGAATACTTATGCTTCATTTTGAGTGAAGATGATGTTGTAGCAGATATTCAAAGCCGAGTCACAGGTGTAATCCCTAGAATAAGCCGGGAAAATTTACTGGATGTGTTAATTCCTGTTCCTGATGATAGTTCCCAAGAAGTATCTCTACAGCGTATTGCTTCTTATATTTCCGAACTCAAATCCAAACTTTTTAAAACGAGTAAAAAAGTGACAGAGGAAACAATAGAGGACATTCGAGATGATATAGAAGATAAAAAGCACTTGCTTGGGTCCTACAATTCAGAGATTCAAACAGGGTTGAACCGAATTGTAAAAAAGTTGAGAGACGGGGTAGTATATGATGCTCACACCAAAGTTTTTAACGAATCAAATATTGAAATTGCCGATTTCCTGGCAGGTTTAGTTAGTAAGAGCGTTACTCTGGGATTTATAACTGCATCAATTGGAGGGAACATTTTTGAACCTGTTAATAAACCTTTAAATACAGATCTGTTTTTTCGTGACTATAAGAATGACCTAGATAGCGATGATTGCTTTAGGGATATTGATGTCTTGATAGAGATAAAAGAGCCGAATACTTTTATAATGATTGACCATAAGGCACTACGGCTTACTTTGGACACAATAACCAATAATGCAATTATGCATGGTTTCTCTGATCCTTTCTATGGACAGAAGTGCTTGAAAATATCGCTTGAACAGGAACCATTAAAAGGCGTGGCCATACTTACTGTCGCGAATAATGGCAATCCGGTTGCTGAGGAGTTCAATGACAAACTATATGCTTCTAAATTTGGAAAATGTGGTCCAACAGCACATAGCGGAAGAGGTGGTAATTTTATCCACAAAGCTATGAAATACTATAAAGGCGAATATTCAATTAATACAACTGATAAAGATTGGCCTTTCATAATATCCCTTTACATACCTTTTAGCCATGAGTAAACAACGAGTATTATGGGTTGAGGACACACCGGAGTTGTTGTCCAATTTTAAGAATGATATTGAAGAAGATGGCCAAATTGAGTTTGTAATCTTCACAGATTCCGCGAGTGCTATTAACTATCTAGAATCCAGAATAGAAGAAATCACAGCTGCTGTATTAGACATAGAAAGTTTTACTAGCAATGTTTCAGAAGAAGAAACAAAAAACAGTTTTTGCAGAGTCAGGGATTGTATAAACACGTTAAAGTTCCGAAACCCTATTGAGTATTTCGCGTTTACCGGGAAAGGAAAGTATTTATCTGACAAGGCGAGTTTCAGGGAAGAATATGGATGTGAAATTTTTGATAAAAACTTCCAAAGCATTGAAGCTGGGAAGTTTTTAAAAGAGATTGTTGACAGGCATATTATCGCTCAGATATTACATAAATATGGAGATACGTTTGGCCTAAGTGAGGATATTAAAAGAGACCTATTGAGCATCCTGCTGGTGCTGGAAAAGCAAGAGTGGAAAAATAGCGGAGTATTTAATCAAATAAGAAAAGTACTTGAATGGGTTATGAAGTTTTGCAATAAAATTGGACTCTCTCCTGTTGTTTTCTCAGGAACAAATCTAACAGAATGCAGTATGTTCTTAGGAAATGTGGCAATGTCAGAATTTGTGCCTTTACATATTCAACGTAGTTTTCACTCTGCAGTGAGTATTGCCAATGATGGCAGCCACCGACTTTCAATAGATTCAATCATCACAAATGGAGAAGCTCCATATCTTATTAGAAGCACAACATTTGAATTGTTGAATATCATAAATTGGCTAAAGACATTCTCAATCGACGAGATGGATGTCTTGGAGAGAAGTGTTCAGACAAAAAAAATCTATAACAAAATAGATCAGAACAAGAACAAGTAAACCATATCGCACATGAGTAAGACTACAAAAAAGAACGGAAACGGCACCAGCGAGCCTTTGGAGAAACAGCTGTGGAAGACAGCCGACAAGCTCAGGAAGAACATTGACGCTGCGGAGTATAAGCACGTAGTTTTGGGACTGATATTCCTAAAGTATATTTCCGATGCTTTTGAGGAGTTATACGCCCGGCTGAATGCCGAAAAGGCCCAGGGCGCCGATCCCGAAGATAAAGACGAATACAAGGCGGAAAATGTGTTTTTC
>JBAZIG010000071.1:0-6004 GCA_041651955.1 Minisyncoccota bacterium
CGATAAGGTAAAGGAGATATTAAAAGCATTATTTGATAAATATGGATATGTTGATGAAAATAGGAATGAGAGAATATTTGATCAAATATTTTATGGTATGCAACATATAATTTTAAGTGAAGAGCCGTATACTGATATAGACTGTTATGAGCTGGTCAAATTAATAAAAACTCTAAGACAATGTAAGAAAGTTAAAATTACGGGGACTATAGAAAATCCTCAAAATGATACGGAGAGAAAGGGACAACCAGCCGAAGCAGAAATTTGTGACGAAGGTATCTTTCGGTTATTAGATTCATTTTTGAATACAATTCTTGAACATGTTCAGGGTGATTTCTATGAAATGACTTTTAACTGGGAAAAAAAGGGAAGAAATAAAGATGCAGATCCTTACTTTAATTTCACAAAGGTATATAATAAAAAGGAACTGGACCTAATTTATAAAACGGAAGAAATGGCCTATAATCGATACCAAAACAACTCAAATCTATCTTTTAAACAGAAACTAGGAAATAGATTTTCTTTAGTGAAAAGGACTATGCTAGAAGAAGGATTCTTTTCCGGGGAATCAAAGGGGAAGGCAAGGGAATATGCTTTTATATATGATTTCTTTGTTGCTACTAGGAAAATCTCTGTTCCAAAATTCGAAATGACTAATAGTGAGAAGTTTGATCATGTTAAAGAATGCATTGAAACACATCAAAACTATTTAGAAAAAATCAAAAAACTTAATAAGAAAAGAATAAAAAACATATTACTAAATTGGAATAATAGTTGGAAAAAATAGTTGGGAAAATTCACAAATTTTTTCAATTTACTTTTTTAAAATCAATCAATATCGGCCAATTACTTTTGTGCTCAGTAATCAGAACCAGAAGGCAATGTTGCCAAAGGAAACCCTGATGAAGTTAAAAGTAATATGAGCAATAATTCATCTTTACAGATGGCCGTAGTTCCGGAGTCCTTTTTGTCCAAGCTGGAAGAAGGGCTGGAAGAAGTAAAAAACCTTCTATCTGAGAAGACAGAAGAAGAATTGAATTCCAAGTGGGTTGAATCCGGGGAAGCAAGAAAGATGCTGGGAATATCCCAGAAGACCTGGCAGACTTACCGAGATAAGAGAATCATCCCTTTCAGTCAATTTGGCCGGAAGATATATGTGAAAAGAGCAGACCTTGAAGCCTTTCTGGAAGGCAACAGGATAGCAAAGTAAGGAGAGACGTGGGGATGATTGAAGAAAAATATATTCAAGCAGCAATGCAGGAATCCTGGTATGAAAGAAAAGCCGGGACTTTATCCAGCTATTATCATAAGGCTGGCAGCAGAATCCTTTCCAACAGACTTTCCATAAGCCGGGATAAACTTTTTAATGTGCGTAAAAAAGACAGGAACCTGATCCATCCAGTAATCGGACAACTTCTTGGACAATTCACCAAAAATGAAGAAAGTCCCCTGAAGGCAAATTCCCCCTTTATGGTAAGAACCCAGATCTGGCATATCCCGGAATATCCTCTATTTATAGGATATGGGAGTATCGGGATCAGCAATGAAGAAGGAAAGATAGACCGGGGATCCGATACCGAGGATTTGATAATCCTGGAAGCCGAAGCTCCCGACTGGGAAAGAATTCGAATCTTCTATTTCCCTGCTATGATTAAGAAACTGGAAGAAGTAATGACTCATATATCAAACAAATTCACTAAAAAAATTTACTAATTATGAAAATTATAACTAACGAACATACTGTAATTGATCTCAGGGGACAGCTGAGTCTGACAGGAACCATTAAAGATGTTAATTGTATTACAGTGATGGTAGCAATTCGCGAGGGGATCAAACATATGGAAGATATAATCAGCAATCCAGAAAATGATCTGCCAAAACATATGCTGGCAGACCTGATAAATGATACCAAAGAAATCTACCAAAAAATTGTGGAAGCAAATTCTAGGGCGTTTAATGCCGGGCTGATGGAGACCATGCTGATGGGGGAAATTTGTGGTAACAATTAACAATGAAAAATAACAAAAGGGGCAGGTCGCAACTGCCCCATATCAAATAAATGTAAAATGATAGATATTGTTGCAGCAACTAAACTGCTCAAATCCCTCAAATATAAGCTATTTCTGGGACATTTGCAACAGGAGGCAGCCGAGTTCTTAAGCTTTACCGCTGCCACCATGTACGGCAAGATATCTAGGGGCGAATTGCCCGTAATGAAGCGAGGCAAACGCCTATACATTTCCCGTGCCGAATTACTTGAATATCTAAAGGACGGGCGTGAAAAGTCAAACGCTGAAATTGAGCGTAATGCTAATGTGTATTTGTTGAACAATAAAATGGAGCTGAACAATGGAAAGTAACCAAATGAACAGCCCCAAGGTCATTATACTTAGATCTGACAGAGATACGAATTTTCATTCACAATTATTACCGGCGATCGTTCATCTTTCAATACCATTTTGCCATGAAACTTAAGCCAGTATTTGAAGATCTCAGCAACCCGGCCACTATCATAAGCCACATTGAGGGGTTAGGGGATAAAAGCATGGCGACACCGCATGCGGAAATATTGCACAATCTTATTGAACAGTTTGAGCCGTTGGACTTCGAGTTATTGGTGTACCCACAAGTTGAAAAATTAAGGGAGCAACAGAAAAATGAAGAACCTAGAAGTGATCGGGCAAGGGAAATTCAATCGCAGTTGGATAAACTGAAATTGAACCTAAAGCATTATTTGGTTTTGTCAATTGAAAACGCCCTACTGTTCGCAGAAAAAAATCATTGGGGCCTATGTAAAAACCATGATTTTATTTATTTGTACAACGGTACGTTTTGGGCAGAAATTGACAAAGAAACATTCCAAAAGTTTTTGGGAGAGGCAGCCGAGCAAATGGGCGTTGCAAAATTCTCGGCAAGGTTTTACCAATTTAGGGAGCAACTTTTTAAACAGTTCCTCTCAACTGCATACCTACCCACCCCTGAGAGCAATAAAGACACCGTGTTGATCAATCTACAAAACGGGACTTTTGAAATAAGTCCGCAGGGAACGAAATTAAAGCCGTTTGATTCCTCGGACTTTATCACCTACCAACTTCCGTTTGAGTACAACCCACAGGCGGAAGCACCATTGTTTAAAGAGTATTTGAACAGGGTGTTGCCCGACGCCGAACGACAAAGAGTATTAGCGGAGTACTTGGGCTTTGTATTCATTAAGCACGGGAGCAATGCATTAAAAGAAGAAAAAGCTTTAATACTTTACGGTACTGGAGCAAATGGAAAAAGCGTGTTTTTTGAAATTGTAAACGCTTTATTGGGCCCGGACAACGTGAGCAGTTATTCATTGCAGAGCCTTACAAATGATAACGGGTATTTCCGCGCAAAGTTGGCCAACAAGTTAGTAAACTATGCAAGTGAAATAAACGGAAATATGGAAGCAGCGTTATTCAAACAGATGGTTTCAGGCGAACCAGTTGAAGCCCGTTTACCTTATGGGCAACCATTCATTTTAAGGCAGTACGCAAAATTGATTTTTAACTGTAATGAACTCCCAAAAGATGTTGAACACTCAAACGCGTATTACAGACGGTTCTTAATCATTCCTTTTGACGTCACTATTCCCGAACACGAACAAGACAAAAACCTACACATCAAAATAATTGAAAAGGAACTTTCAGGGGTATTTAATTGGGTATTGCAGGGGCTTAGCAGGTTACTGGAGCAAAAGAGGTTTTCAGATTGTGAAGCAGCCCAACAAGCCATTGAGCAATACAAAATAGAAAGTAACAGCGTGCAGATGTTTTTGAATGAAACCGAATACAAGAGCAGCTCGTCAAATTACAAGCTGATTAAAAATCTGTACCCGGAATATAAAGCCTTTTGTATTGAGGACGGGATGACACCTTTTAAAAAGTTAAATTTTATAAAACAGTTACGGGCTTTGGGTTTTATTGTAGATAGGGTTTCACATAACCAATTAGCGGTATTTATTGAAGCACCGAGATTAAACTTTTAACGCAAAAAAAAAGGTTTTTTCAATGAATAACTTTAATAACTTCAGTAACCAACACCGGTACGGTTTAGAAAAAGGCAGCAGAAAGCATCATTGCCCCAACTGTAATCAAAAGACATTTGTACGGTATATTGATACAGAAACATGCGACTATTTACCGGAAGAGTACGGACGTTGCGATCGTGAAAGTAAATGTTCGTATCACCTCAACCCATATTCGGACGGGTACGCAAAAGCAATTCGGGTACGGGAACAGGACAACTGTCAGGAATTGGGGAACAGCTGGAAGCCTCGGCAAAAAAAAGCAATATCACTGCAGACAACTGAACCTGTTTTTTTTGACTTTGAAACCTTCAAGCAAACCCTACAACCCGAACACTATGAAAAGAACACATTTATACAGAACCTGTTTTACTCGGTGCAATTTCCCTTTGAAGTCAATGAGGTAACAAAAGTTATTCAGTTGTACCGATTGGGGACAGTTACAAATGGATACAGAGCAGGGGCAATTTCTTTTCCTTTTATTGATATTAAGGGCTATGTGCGGGCCATTCAGGTTAAACAATTTGACGAACATAACCACACCACGGGTACGGACTTTTTACACTCAATAATTGAAAAGTACCACGCCAGGAACAACAAGCCGTTGCCCGAATGGCTGGAAGCGTATACAAAGCAGGATAAAATAATTTCCTGTTTATTTGGGGAACACCTTTTAAGCAAATACGCCAGTAATCCCGTTGCATTGGTTGAAGCCCCGAAAACAGCCGTTTACGGTACTTTATATTTTGGTCTGCCTGAATCACCTGAAAGCTTTATTTGGTTGGCGGTTTACAACAAAAGCAGTTTTACATTTGATAAGCTGAAAATATTACAGGGGCGCATTGTGTATGTATTTCCCGACCTTTCCAAGGATGGTAACACCTTCAAGGAATGGGAGGCGAAAGCAAAAGATTATGAAAGACGTTTACCAGGAACACGATTTATTTTTTCGGACTTACTGGAGCGGTTAGCACCACAACTGGACAAAAGTGAAGGCAACGACCTTGCAGATTATTTAATAAAACTGGATTGGCGGCTATTCAGAAAACGGGACATTCAGGAACAAACACCACAGCCCGAACCTGAAAAAGTTACTATAGTTACTAAAGTTACCCACCAACAAAACATTTTATTATCACACGTTACTCCATTACAAAAATTTGGGGAATTCGAAACTGAACGAATTGAACGGCCTAAAAGGGAGCAGCCCCAAGACTGGATTAATACTATTTCAGAACTTGAATCCTATTTTGCAAGTATTGAACTACCAACCCAACCCATAAGGCTAAACCAATGCAGTGTAATAACGGATTGTTCCCAATTTATAAAAAGCCACATTGCTACCGTGAAAGCAAATAACGGCAAACGAACCTTTCTACCCTACCTGAAAAGATTACAGGAATTGAAAGAAGTATTAACTAAAAATTCTAAATGATATGAATAAAAAGAAGTACACGCAAATAAAATCAAAGAATGTAATTGTTATTGGTTCGTGATGCAGTTATTCTTCATTTGTAGTCAATGAGAATCATTGGTGTGTAAAAGTTTTAGCCAAATTAGGACGGTATGGAATGGAATTCTTAGACTTTCTCACTGCCTTTGGTATGCTATTTTTGTTTCACCAAAAGGGAATATTCACCAATAAAAATTTTAAATATGCTTTATTCAGTAATAACACCCGAAAGGGAAAAGAAGTACCACACCGAAGTTAAATTCTTCAACAACTCCCATGGAGCCCGACGTCTAAATTTCTCCCCATTTCACAAAGAGGTAAAACAATGGGCGAAGCATCAAGGATATTCTGCCAAGCTTTATCTCAGAAGCGCAGCTATTGAATGCAATAACCCTGACCTACCCAAAGAGTCTGAACTTTTAGTGGTGGATCTAATACAGATAATTGCCAATGGCCAGGCTTATTTGGTTGCAATAGATACATTGGGCCCTTCTGAGAAT
>JBAZIG010000072.1:0-5934 GCA_041651955.1 Minisyncoccota bacterium
CTCTTCGTGCATCATTCAATGTGTATTTATGAATGTAGTACTGGAATGTTTTTTCTGTTTTATCTATGGGAGTGCCTGTAAATGCCAAACGTGTAGCATTGGGTAAAGCTCTTTCAAGATTTGCACCCATAATCTTGTACTGACTTCTGTGTGCTTCGTCAATCATTACAAGAACGTTCTCACTTGTGTTGAGTACATCAAATATTTTCAGACTTTCTGCTGTAGTATTTAGCTTTTCTTCTGAGCCCTCGTTTTCAACGCCAAGTATTTGCTTGTCTCTTTCCTGAAACTTATGAATCATAGCCATCACCAAGTCAGAACTGTCATTTCTCAGCAATATTTTGAGTTTATCAATGGAATCAGCCATCTTAACTTCAAAACCTATGCTCTGACTTGTTTCGCTGAGTTGTGTTTCTAATTGTGTTCTATCCGTTACAAAGACAATTTTCCATTTCTTAAATTCTGCATCTTTATACATGGCTCTAACCAGATACATCATGGTTAAGGATTTGCCTGAACCCTGTGTGTGCCATATAATTCCGCTTCTTTCTTTTGGAGTAGGCAGATTGTTTAGTCGGTTCATTACTTCCTGAACTGCTCTGTATTGTTGCCAACGACTGACAATCTTTATTTTTCTTCCTTCGCTATCTGTTGAGAAAACAATAAAAGATTGAATAATCTCCAGCAGATTCTTCTTTGAAAGCATACCATAAATCAACCGGTTTTGATTGTGTGGTGCTGTTTTTAATGAACCCGGAATTTGGTCTATTTTGTATGGATATGGGTCGTACCACGGATAATAATGCTTTTTACTTTTGCATGTAATTGAGCCAAATCGTGCTTCGTTTCTGCAAGTTGCAACCATTATCTGATTATAAAAGAACATCCTTTGATTGCCTTCCACCTCGCTGGTTCCTCTCAGATTTGCGTAACGCAGCATTTGGTCAATTGCATCTTCAATGGGTTCTTCTACTTTAGTGCTTTTACATTCAACTATGACTATGGGCAGTCCATTGATAAAAAGCATTATATCCGGTTTGATATGAGAATCTGAACCCGGTATGGCTACCTTGAATTGTGAAATAGCTATAAATGAGTTATTTTCAATGTTTTCGAAATCAATAAACTTAACAACCGGATTGGCTGTTTTGTCAAGACGATTTTCTGAAACCTTTGTATTGTTTATAAAAAGCTCTAAAACTTGTTCATTTGCCTGTACTAAATCACTGGGTAGGTCAACTGTAATTTTACGAATCACCTGTTCTAACTGGTCGGTCTGTCCTGCCAGAAAAGGATTTATTTTTTCAAGACTTTCAATCAATTTGTCTTTTAGAATAAACTCTTTTAGTGATTTCCGAAACGAATTGGACGGATCGTTTACCTGATTGGCTTCATTTAATGAATATACTTCCCAGCCAATTTCTTTAAGCTGTTCCATAAATGGCTGCTCAACCGTTGTTAGTTCGTCAAGTCGTAATGCCTTTTCTTTCGGTGATTCGTACATAAGCTATTTATTAAAAACTTTCTTAATTATTTCGTCAATTTCAATTATCGAGACTGCGCCCCTTATTGAACCATCTTCAACCTGATAGGGTTTGTCTTCGGTAATTATCAGTATTCCGTTTTCGCCACCTCCTTCATCAAAGGGCAGTATTTTGTTTTCACGATACCAGTTGTATTTTTCTTCCCACCTTCTTTTATACTCAGCATCGTGCAACATGCCACAATGCTCCCAATAATAAATATTTCCTGTTTCTTCGTTCTCAATAGTAAAATCAGGAAGCTTTTCAACCTCTTTAATTGTGAGTGCTTTTTCATAGAGCACAGGAATCTTTTTATCAATGAGTCGTTGATAGATCATCAATTCACTCTTTGAACGCAGCATTTTACCATCGCTTGCCTGGTGAATCAGATTTTTTTCCAGATAATGACCTTCAATATCAATCAATTCGGGCTTTACGAATAGATTGGTGATTCGCCTCAAAGCGTCTGATTTCAATGGAGAAGCAAGGGCTTTTATGTCAAACGAACTTCCCTGATACAGCATGATTACTTTATCTCTTTGGCGTGTCAGTGATGTATAAAGCATTTCACGTGTTAGCAGAAAACATGGATTAGGAATTATTAAAAATACTTTTCCAAATTCGCTGCCTTGTGCCTTGTGAACTGTAAGTGCATAAGCCAATTCCAAAGGATTGTTGCCTTCTTCCTTGAACTCCCATGATTTGAAAGTGTATTTGTATCCTTTCTGTGAAGTAAATTCAATTTCTGTGTTTCTTGGTTTTCCTTTGAAAGTCATCTTTGCAGTTTTAAACTGACCGATAACCATACCAATTTCACCATTAGCAACATATTCCAAACTATCATTCTTTGGCCAGACATCATCTCTATAAGAGTTGATAATATTGATGACTTTGTCGCCATAAACTATTTCTTCCAAGCCAATAGGTGCAGGGATTTTTCCAAATCTGTCTCTGGCATATTTTACTTTATCTTCCCTGAACAGCTTGTGAATCTTCCTATTCATGGCTTTTACACCAAATACTTTTTCACGGACTGGCGATAAAATCTGCCATGATTCCGCTTTTTTTGCTGCTTCTTTAAAATTGAAATACCTGCCATCGGGTGAACCAAGCTCCTGATTGAATTTCGCCACGTCTTCAATGTTTTCCATGCCCAATTCGTCAATCAAAACTTTCTCAAAAACCTTCTCAAATTCCGATTCATTTTCCCATTTCTCCATCCTCAAATACTTAGAATTTGGATTTTTCAGAATGTGATTGAAAATTGAATCCGCTCCCGGCTCCATTGCTTCACCGCTAAACCATTCTGCCAATTGCAGGTCTTCTCGTTTTGAGCCACCTTGTCTTCTTTTAATGGTTAATTCTGCATATCCTTTTCCAACTCTCGGAAATGCGTTTTCAATTCCTTCGGGACGCAGATGATGAATAATATCTACAAATGGCCTTCCTGCTCCGATGGGTGGTAATTGACGGTGATCGCCAACTAAAATAAATCGTTTTACACCTTTTAAACAATCAATGGTTGTTGCCAACATTTCTTCTGTAAGCATAGATGCTTCATCCAAAATAACTGTTTCATAAATTCCTTCGCAATATTGGTTTGAGAAAACATACTGCTGAATTTCTCCGTTATAGCGTCCGTATCCCGATAAAAACTGGGCAATTGTTTTTGCAGTAACTTCAATGTTTTTTGCAATTTCTTCCATGCGAACTCTTGCTTTTCCGGTGGGAGCCAGCAATAATACCCCTTTGTTTTCCACTTCTTCCTGTCCGGCAAGTATGGTTAACAAGGTGGTTTTTCCTGTTCCGGCAGGTCCAATTAAAACCGAAAATCTGGATTCGGCAATTTCCTTTAATGCAGTCGCTTTTTCACTTCTTGCTTTTAATTCTGTTTCGTCCGGTTTCCCTTCGGTAAATGGATCTAAAGCAGTATTCAACAGTGTTGCCCAATCGGCTTCAAGGGTTAATCTTTTTCCGTTGATTCGGTCAATAATCTTTTGGCTAATAATTTCTCTTGTTTGCGTAAAGCGTTGTAATTGATAGGCTCTTTCGCCATCTTTCATTTCTTCCAAAACAATACTGCCAGCAAAACATTCTTCGGCCAATTCGTAGTAATCGCTGTTAATGGCACAGGCAGGGCTAATGGATAAATCACGAATTTGTTTTATGATCTCCTTACGTGGCAGCAAAGTATGCCCCTGCAATGCAGCCCACTCCAATTGTTGGATTGTTAAGGCACGAATACGGTGTATTTCAAACGGGTCATCATAAATCAGGTTATCCGGTAAAATATCAGATGGTGGATTTTTTAGATACAAACCCAAATCAATGGTTGTTAATGCAACCGGAGTGAGCGTATGCCTCAAATCCTCATAAATCAGGTACGGATTAGCAAGGTAGTCTGCATCGTTTCTTTGTATGCCTAATTTTTCCCTCTCTTCTTCAACAAATAAAAACGTTGCCTGCTCAATGCTTAAATCGAAACGGCTGAGCAAATGCAAAAACTTGATTCGTGTCGGAGTCGCTTTTTCCTTTAATCGCTGATATAGTTTTTTGCTGTTAAATGGAATTAGAGCTGCAACAGCATCTGATAAAATTCCTTTTGGATTGTCTAATGCCTTTTCAAACAAAAGCCAGGGATTATCCTTGTCATCTTTTAACTGATTGATGATTTCGGCAGCCACAAAATGACCTTTTTCAATACCAAAGGCACATAAAGCGGAACCCATTCCGGGATATGCACCCCTGAGTTTTTCGAGGGCTGCAATTTCGTTGTGAATCCATTGAATACTTGCCTGATGGTTTTCACCAATGCCTAATTCTGCTGCTCTTTCAAGCGACTTAATACATTCGAGCAACACACGGATTGCACTGTCGTTGCTTACATGCTCGGCAGCGTAAGAAAACTCGAAACGCTTATCGTGAGGAACTACAACAGCTATTTCTGCAACATCAAATTCAGGATGTTCGGTCTGATACTCTAAAGCAGCATGATAGGGCAGTACAAATCCTTTTTTGCCATCTTTACGGATGCTATGCAAAACCATGTGTTCCCAGTATGCAGCACCAAAACGACTGTTGGAACCTTCGTATGCTTCGGAAGGAATGATTTTATTGATTTTTCCAGCACCGACTAAAACACGACCGGATTCTTCCACAAAAGGAACCTGCTTGGCATAAAAGAAAACCAATGAAGTTTCTTCCTGAAAATGCTCAAAAAAGCAATTGAGCAAGGCTTTTTGGTTGTTGATTTCCTGCACCCAATGGTCTCCGCCATTTACTGCCCAATCCAGTTTTGGTTCTCTTTGGTCGTCAAAATTTAAATCGAAAAGGGCAGTTTTATCTTTTGCGTTTTCTTTGAGCATCCAATGGTAAGGAACGGCAGCTGCTGAAAAAGCCGGAAACTGAATACGTGTTGGTTTTAAATGCCCATGCGTGGTAGGCGAACTTTCTGCATAGGGATGCTCCAAAGTTTTATGAATGGCAAAAGGAGCCATAAATGTAGCCCTCTCGCCAATACAAACCGGATAATTTTCTTCGTCCAAATCTTTAAGCAGTTGCCCTGCATTTGCCTGTTCGTTTTCATCATCACGGTTGAGGGCACAGTTTTTTAAAATAAGGCAAGCCCCATTTGCTTTGGGGTTATTGCAAACACTTCCATTCCAAGCGTTATCGTGCCAGGGAACGCGGACTGAAAGGTGTTTTAATATGTAGCGTGGATTGTGCTTCATGAGAAAAGTTTATATAATTAATTCAAGTTGCTATTTTTCAATTCGTGTTAAAGTATAAGAAAATAAAAACATTATCACTTTTAATATAAAACCATGATTTGTTACCGCATGAATTTTCTTTGGTAATAAAGTTGATATTTCACTAAACGTCGTTTCAACTCGTTTTTTCATTGATTCTATCAGATACTCTTGATATGGTTCACGAATACGTTTTGAATTACTTTTTCTTGCTACCAATAAGTCAATTCCTTCTGCATCCTTTAGCATATCTTCTATTTTGTAATTGGTGTATCCTGCGTCAGCATATACCCTGCTGCCCTTAGATAAGCTAAAAGGCAGCTGTTTTAATGCCTCTGAATCATGTCTGCTACCTGGCAAAAATGTGTATTCAACAGGGATACCATCACAGGTTACCATAACATGGACATTAAAACCATAAAAATACCTTCGCATTGTAGCTTTTTTGCCCCTGTATATTTCGCCCTGCACAAGTTTCGAATTAGCAATTCTCATATTATCACAGGTTTTGACAGGAAAACTATCAATTATATATTCTCACTAGTGGCCAAATAAATTTTTGATTGGTCGTTATAAATTGTTAATATATAATTAATTATAAGCAAAAATATTCGGTGCCGATTTGAATTGATTTCGTATCATTACAGCCTGATTATAACCCA
>JBAZIG010000073.1:0-5900 GCA_041651955.1 Minisyncoccota bacterium
TATCGCGAATCGCTCAATAGTCAATTTCGTATTGCAGGAAGAATCGATCGCGTTGCAGGATGTCGTGGTAACGGCACTCGGCTTAACACGTGAGCAGAAATCACTTGGCTACGCAGTAACCAAGGTAGACAGTGAGGATATCACTCAAGTATCATCCCGTAACTGGTTAACAGGCATGTCTGGGAAAGTGGCAGGTCTCTCCATGAGTGGGGCCAGTTCTGGCCCGGTCGGTTCGATGCGTGTCACACTGCGCGGTGATCTCTCTCTCAATTATGGGAGTAACGAAGCACTATTCGTCGTGGATGGCGTTCCGGTTCGTTCGGGGACGACTGCGACCTCCTCTAGCAGCAGTTATACCAACTCAGGAGCTGACTTTCCGGTCGATTTCGGAAACGGGGCCAGCGACATCAATCCGGAAGATATTGAATCGGTCTCAGTGCTCAAAGGGCCGGCTGCTACTGCGCTCTATGGTTCACGTGCTGCTAATGGGGCCATTGTGATCACAACCAAATCGGGACGCAAAGACAAAGGTATTGGCGTGACAGTCAACTCTTCTGTCACCTACGAAAATGCAGGTTACTGGCCTGATTTCCAAACAGAATATGGATCTGGCTCAGACATGGGGAAAAGAGAATTCAATTTCTGGACGTTGTCGGAAGCCGAAACCGGTCTTCTAAACAATCCCCCGCGGAATCTCTCCCGTTATGCCTGGGGTGAAAAATTTGATGAGGATAAGTTGCGGTATCAGTATGCTGGAAAAGACTGGGATACAGGTCTTATTTCAAGAACACCATTTGTGTATCAGGATGATTGGTATAAAGGGATCTTCCGCCAAGGATCAACTTACAACAATACAATTTCCATTTCCGGCAGCAACGGAGAAGGAACCAACGTCCGCTTCTCAGTTACCGATATGCAAAACGAATGGATATTGCCAAACACTGGTCTGGACAGACAGGCATTCTCTTTTTCTTTCGAGTCTCCAATCAATAAATATATTAAGTTCAACTCGAAAATCAATTACTATCGTACCGATAGTGACAACATGCCAATGGCGGGTTACCACGAGACTACCGTCATGTATAACCTTATGTGGGGATACAACTCCAACTCGATGAATAACTGGAAAGATGAGTATTTTAACGGCAGATACAACGAAATAAACAGAAATTCAAACATCTCTCAAAACGGGAATAGCCTCGTGGTAGCTGGAACAGGATCATACAATCCCTACCGCATTCTCTACGAAGAGCTAAACACTGCTGACAGGGATCGAATATTTGGAAATGTTGGATTTGATATTGACCTTGCTAAAAACCTTACCTTAAGTCTTAAATCAGGTATTGATATGGGTTACGAATTTCGCACCCAACGAAAGCCAAAACTGACAAAAGGATGGGAAAATGGTTTTTACAGAGAGGTGAGCTTCCTTAATTATGAGGCAAATAGTGATTTCTTGTTGCGATATGAAAACAAGTTTACAGATGACAGGTTCGGTTTCACCGGTGCCTTCGGAGGAAACAATATGATCACCCAATACAAACGGAGCAGCCTGCAACTCAACGAGCTGGATATCCCAGGGGTTTACCATACCTCCAACGTGCCTGCCGGTATAAACCCGGAGCCGAGCAACTATCGCAGCGACAAGGTAATAAACAGTTTGTATGGGTTCTTCACCCTCAGCTGGGATGATAAATACTTCCTCGATATCACTGGCCGCAACGACTGGTCAAGTACCCTCGCCAGAGGTAACTGGTCATACTTCTATCCATCAGTTGCCGGTAGTATCCTGTTGGACCAAGTGTTCGACTTCAGAACTAACCTCCCGGCGGTGACCTTCGCAAAAATGCGCCTCTCCTGGGCAAATGTGGGTAACGATACCAGCCCCTATTCCCTCGACCAAGTATATTCCGCTTCCTCAATTAGCGGGGGCAACACCCTACCCTCAACCATACCTAACCCGAGAATCAAACCTGAGAATATTGAGAGTTGGGAGCTCGGACTTGAAGCCAAATTTCTGCAGAACAGGCTGGGCTTTGACGTTGCTTTATACAACTCTTCAGCCACCAACCAGATTGTCTCGGTTGACATTGACCCTATCGTAGGGGCTTCTAGTATGAAGGTGAATGCCGGTGAAATCAACAATAAGGGTATTGAGGTAGCACTGAATGCCACCCCGGTGAAAACCCGCAACTTCACCTGGAATATCAATCTCAATTGGTCAAAGAACATCAATACACTGGTGAGTATGAACGATGGATGGGAACCCACCAAGCCACTCGAAACGGACATGGGTACAACCATTGGCGGACGCTTGCATGTATATTCATATATTGGAAAAGAGATGCATCAACTCTACGGGTTTGCACTCCAAAAAGCGCCTGAAGGTGCATTTTATACTGATGACAGTGGGAAAAAGATTGACGTAGCGGGACAGGTACTAATTGACCCCTCCAACGGGCTTCCTTCATTAACCTCCTCATCCGATAATCACCTGGGCAAAGTGAATCCCGACTGGCGTGGTGGATTTAATACCTCACTCCGGTACAAGCAAGTAACATTGAACATGGCATTCGCCTACCAGTGGGGTGGTAACCGCTTTTCTGTTTCGCATGGGATCCTCTCCTACCAAGGAAAACTGAAAAACTCGCTCCCCGGGAGATACGATGGGCTGGTTGCTGAAGGAGTGAACGAGATTACCAATAGTGACGGAAGCATTTCTTACCAGAAGAACAATACGGTCACCTCTAACATATACACCTATTATCAGGCACGTACGCTCGATCGTTACAACGGTGAAGCACATACCTTTGACACCTCATTCTTGAAACTGAAAGAAATACGTCTGGGATACGATCTCCCAAAGCATTTGTCAGCACGAACTGGATTCTTGCAAGATGCCAACATCGCAGTGTTTGCTACCAATATCTTTAGCTGGGACAATTGGCCAATGTATGACCCCGAGAGTGGTATGCTTACTGGAACCAACGTGTTCAACGGCATAGAAGTAGGATCATTTCCTATGACTAGAACCTTTGGTGTGAATTTGAAACTGTCATTTTAATTTTAGAATTGATACAGATGAAAAAGTTTAGAACTATCATATTAGCGGCGATTCTTCTCCTTACTGGTTACGCATGTACCAACAACTTCGAGGAGATCAACACCAATCCGAACAGAACCCTCGTGGGAATGATTCAGGCGTCCAACATGTTTGAACCGATCCTATATAACTCTGCCAACCAGTGGCTCTACCGTACCTGGTATTACAACAATGAAATCATCCAGTTCACAGCCCACACCGGTGGTGTCACACGTCGTGAGCACATGTATTTCCTGGAAGAAGATCGCGACTGGTATGGTTTCTGGAATCACTATTCTGTCTACGGAAAGAACATTTCCCATATGCACGAACTAGCTCAGGAGCAAGATGACCGGGCGCTGGAGGCGATTGCATTGACATTCAAAGCCCTTTTCTTTTCAAACATGACCGATATGTTCGGGAGCGTACCCTACGAGGAAGCATTTACCGGTAGAGAGGTAGACGGAACATTGACCCCGAAATTCAATACCCAAAAAGAGGTATATGAAGCGCTGTTCGCTATTCTGGAAGAGGCCAACGAGATTTATGCCAGCAACCCGCCTTTCAAAAATCCAGCTCTGGATGGGATGTATGGCGGGAACACTGCTACCTGGAGAAAATTCAATAACTCATTGTACCTTCGATTCCTCTGCCGTGTAAGCGGACGTTCCGAAATGAATGTAGGGGTGAAGATGTCAGAGATATTGAACAACCCTTCTCAGTATCCGATCTTCACATCGAACGATGATAACGCTACTGTTAAGTTCTCCGGAAATGACCCCTATATAAGTGAATTTGGGAAAACAACTGAAAGCGAGTTCACTTCAAGTGGAAGAAAGTTGACCGAACAGTTGATCAAAATGACAGTAGAGAACCCTGAAGGAGAGAGCATAAGCGCACAAGGATACGTGGATCCTAGATTGCCCATCATCGGCAAAAAAAACAGTGTCGTACAATCCAACCCTAACAATATCTGGAAAGGGACTATCTCGGGTGGTACAGAAGAGCAACGTTCACAAGCGGATCCGGGATCATCCTGGCTGAATTACAAAGTCTTCTGTCGAAGGGATGCACCGGCAACCTACATGGATTATGCCGAAACACAGTTCATCTTTGCCGAAGCAGCACTTAAAGGTCTGATCAATGGTGGGGAGACTGCTGCAAAAGGGTTTTACGAAGCAGGTGTGAAAGCTTCTTTGGGAAAATGGTCAGAGCAGGGTGCATATTCTGAAACACCTACCTCCATTTCAGATGCACAGATGAATGAATACCTTGCCTCACCTCTTGGATCGTGGGATTTGGCTGTCAACAAAGAGGAGTTTCTCGGTAATCAAAAATTCCTCGCCCTCTTTTGGGTGGGTATGGAGGCATACCATGAGTTCCGTCGTACCGGTTACCCTGTGCTGACAATCGGGGATGGGACCGCTGTCTACAACGACAAGATCTTACCTACCCGTTTTGGCTTCCCGCCAACGACGATGACTACTAATACAGAAAACGCCACTAAAGCTCTGGAACAGATGGGCGGTCCAAACAACATGAAGACACCTGTTTGGTGGAGCAAGCAGGCAATCCAGGAGGGAAAATAAACATGCTAAATGATAAAAAAATAATATGAACACAAATAGACTATTTATGTGGAATAAAGCTGCTCTTCTTCTCTTGGCTTTATGTATCTCCACCGCACTCTTTACCTCCTGTAAGAATGAGGTTGATATCGAAACAGGCGATCCCTATTTCTTCATAGAAGGAGAGCCTACTGGTTTGTCTGTAGGCGTGAAAGGAACAACATCAAAAGTGAGTTACGTGGTTCGTTCCAACCGTCCATGGAAAATCGTTCCAGACCATGAGGTAGATTGGGCAAGAGCTTTCCCAGATGAGGGAGAAGACGATGGCATTTTTGAAATCATTGTGAATGAAAACATGACTTTTGATCTCCGTACTGTGAACTTCTCTTTTGTTGTTGACGGTGAAGAACAGAGTCTGCTATACAGGATCGATCAGGAAAAAAATGTACCTTTCATTGAGATCATCGATGCAGAAAAAGGAATTGGTATTCCTGCTGTGGGTGGTGAGGTGACGATATCACTCAATACCAATGTGGATTGGGAATATACTATTAGTAATGAGAGCTGGCTCACGGAGCTAGAGAAAACAGCCACTCAGCTCAAGCTTACCGCTGGTAGGAACTTCGACCGAAAGCGCTCTGTGACGCTGACTGTTACCTCTCCCTCCATCCCTGAGTTGTCAGAAGATCTGGTGCTGACACAATCATCGGGGTCAGTGATACTAGAGGAAGATTTCAGCTGGTTGAACTACGGAAATGTCATTCCCTATGAGTACAGTGGTGAAAAAAGGTTCGATTCCTGGACCGATGAGGAAAAAAACAAAGGATGGGAAAGTACCCCAAGTGAGTTCTCCAGCAACCAGCAATTGGTTTATGCCCGACCGGGGTTTGTCAAGCTGGGTAAGACAAATTACGGAGGTGACCTTATCTCGCCAAAGCTAGACTTGGAGAGCACCTCCAACGTAAAGGTCACCTTCAAAGCTGCCGCTTACATCTCGGCAGGAGGGAATATTGACGATAAGGTGCTCAATATTTCTGTACTGGGTGCAGGTGAAGCAAGTATCTCTGAATTGATTATTGACAACATCCCTAACTCAAGAGCTGAAGATGAAGCAGGTGTGGTGAATGATATATGGGATCCGGAAAGGGCATATTCCTTCACCATCACGGGAGCTACATCACAAACCCAAATCAGATTTCTGGGAGGAGCATTCGATCTGAGAGGTATTGGTCAGGAGAAAAACCGTATCT
>JBAZIG010000074.1:0-5863 GCA_041651955.1 Minisyncoccota bacterium
TTTTAGCAACAAATCATTAGTGTCTACTAAACTTTTTGTTTAAACTTTATAATTATTTAATATTTAACAAGATACAGCTAATAATTTAACATCTACATTTGATTTCATATATTGTTTGAGCTTAAGCCTCAAAGCAATATGAACACTGGAACTTATGTTTTTACACAACTCATCAAACTGCTGCCTAAGGAAGCTTTTGATTGGATCGTCAAAAATTATGATGGAGACAAGTACGTCAAACACTTTACCTGTTGGAATCAGTTGCTTGTCATGATGTTTGGTCAGTTGTACGGTTGTGATAGACTTAGAGAACTCGTCAGTGTAGTGACTGCGCACTCCAGAAAAGCTTACCATCTGGGATTTGGGAAAGAAGAGATTAAACTGGCGAACCTTGCCAAGGCCAATGCGAACAGGGATTACCACATATTTGAAGAGTTTGCTAAGAAACTCATTGAAATAGCGCAAAATAAACGAATTAATACACCTTTTGAACTCTGCGGAAAGTTTTATGCGTTTGACTCTACAACGATTGATCTCTGCCTCAATCTTTTCTGGTGGGCAAAGTTCCGCAGTACAAAAAGCGGAATCAAAGCTCATACGCTCTTCGATGTGGTTACCCAGATTCCGACCTACATTCATATCACCAACGCCAACGTTCACGACACTCAGGCGATGGATCAGATTCCTTATGAGCCCAATGCTTACTACATCTTTGACAGGGGCTACTTTGACCTTGCCAGATTGTACAAAATCAACATCATTGACTCTTTTTTCATTATCCGCCAGAAAGGCAGACTTCAGTACGAAATCTTTGACGGAGAGGCGCTTATTGAAGACGATGACGGTGTCATCAGCGACCAGATCATTGAACTTACCAGCTATCAATCCAGGAAAAAATACCCCGGGAAACGTCGCAGAAATACGAGCAGTTACGCCCCTGTACACCTTCTCGTTAAGGCGTCCCACAAATGGGTGGGGCATGAGCGAGGCACAATTTATACAAGCATAAGATAATTTAATGCGTGAATTCGATAAGCGAATACGTGCGATGTATAGCAATGCAAATAGAAACGGACATGGGAACATATATTTGGAGCGTATAAATGCAACAGCAAATCACCTTTTTTGGAAGCAATTCTCAAAAAAATACGGTTTTGAGTATGCGAAAACTAAATCCGCTCGGTAAAAACAGTATCACCAACCTGTCTGCTATCTTTTGCTGTATGCGCCTTCTCGCCAGACAGGTACTCATCCGGGATGCCCTTCGGGAACGCCACACAGAAAAAGTCCCACTCTTTGAAATGCTCGCAAATCAAACACTTTGAAAGTACTCTATTTAGTAAGAATTCCCTATCGTCAAGTATAACGGAATTCTCGTAGTCCTTCTTGTCCTTGTAAAGTCTTCTGGTCATATTCTTGTCTTTTTTATTTACAAATATAAACTATTTAACCGCCAGAACCTGTATGCCGTTTCTTCTTACTGTGTAGTTGGCGGCGAGAAATCATTACACGCTTATTACAGTAAGTGTATGTTGACGCCTTTGCAGCCCACAGGGAGCACAGGCTAATACCAAGTTCTTCGGCAGTATACTCGTCGTATATAGCCGCAAGGGACGAAAAGAAATTACAAAGACCGGCATAGGGCTATTCGCCGAGATTCCCATAATGCTATTTGTTGCGGAGGTCATTTTTGTTACGTCAATTGTTACAACATTATTGTATCTGATACTAATGAGTTATATCTTTACATAGTGTTGTAAATGATAATATTTCCCCGTATGTTACTTCCGCACGATAAAAGTATTGACGTAAAAGTACTGGCGCAGATCTATAACAACACGACTGCCACCTATAAGTTTTATTGGTTTGCTTCGATATTGGACCTACTTGTTAAAGAGGGCAAAACAGTCTTGTCATTCCGGGAGATCATTGTGGGGATGATCGCCGAGGCTTGGTATCCGATACATTACTTCAGACTCTCGTACGGGAAGTCGGATTCGCTATACAAACAGATCATTGAATTGCAGCAAATTCTTGATATACCTATAGATGCTTCAAAGAGTCACATCAAGCGGTCAATAACTGATAATTTTAATAATCGGCAAGTTAGTGAACTGCTCAGAATCTTTACGCTTCACGTTCCTTGCAGGTTCCTGTCTCCGTGGATCAAGTTTACAAGCGATCCGGCTGTTAAGTCAAAGTCCCGGCGTTTTGCAAACAATTGTCTTTATGCTATAAACGGTGAACGTATTGAGATCAATCCTTCGTGGGTAGGTTATTTAACGGAAAATTACGTGATCCTGAAGGAATTTACATTCTGGAACCTGACAATTTTTCTTCAAAAACGCAATCCCAATGTTCCCGATCTGTCATCGAAACTGGTGAAACCTACCCAAAGAGACTCACTGCTTAAACAGCATCGTTTCTGGGATACCTTTATTGATATCAACGGGTCCTTGAAATGTATATACACTTTCATAGATAAGTTAGTATCTTAATAATGAATATAAATTTCCAAGAAATTAATCCTTCTGAAGACAAAGGTCTAAGGGATTATCAAGTTGAATACAAAAAGAGAATCTATCAATCTTGGCAAACGAAAAAAAGTGTAATGCTTCAAATGCCAACAGGTACAGGCAAGACTCGTTTATTTGTTTCAATCATTAATGACTTGCAACGAGCAGCACTTTTTCATGAGCCAAAAATATTAATATTGGCACATCGCAAAGAACTTATCGAACAGATATTCAATGAAATTAGTGGACGATATAAGATTCCATGTTGTACTATTATGGCAGGTAACTTCGAATCGAATGCTGTTCACGTCCAAGTAGCATCCGTACAAACATTGAATCGGAGAAAACGACTCGATAAATGGAATAGTTTTGGATTCGAATTTATAATAGTTGACGAGGCTCATCATGTAAAAGCGGATAGCTACAAAAGGATCATAAGGACATTTCCTAACGCAAAACTATTGGGTGTAACAGCAACGCCCTATCGAATGAATGGAGAAGGATTTAGGAGTATTTTCAAAGAATTGATACACTCACAACCAGTTAACGATTTTATTAAGCAGAAGTATTTATGCGATTATGAATACTACTCCATTTCACAGACAGCTTCACTTCGAAAACAGATTGAAAGTATTGTTCGTTTTGACATTGAAGGTGATTATTTAGATGAGGAAATGATCAAAATAATGGACAATCCACGGGTGTTAGCTGGAATTGTTGACACTTACCTTAAGTACGCAAAAGGGAAAAAGGGAATTGTTTATACGATCAACCAATCCCATAATACACATGTTTGTAATCAATTTTTAGAAGCAAATATTAAAGTAAAAGCTATTGATAGTAGGACAGCTCCGGAAATACGATCAGAAATTGTCCAACAGTTCCGAGATGGAGAAATTGAGGTACTGTGTAACGTTAATATTTTCAGTGAGGGTTTCGATTGTCCAGATGTTGAATTCATTCAACTCGCGAGACCAACTAAATCATTAGCTCTATTCTTGCAACAAGTAGGACGTGGCTTGAGATACACAGAAGGAAAAGAAAAGGTGCTATTCTTGGATAATGTGGGATTGTATAATTCATTTGGATTCCCCTCCGCAAAGCGTAATTGGGAGGTATATTTCAACGGCTTTTTAAAATTTGATGCTCCAGATGAATCTCCTAACAATCATAATGATGAAGATCGCGAGGTTAACCTGATTCCAACATTTGATGAGGGAGATGAGGAAATGAATTTAATTTACTCCTCAACTTCTGATGATCTTCAACATAAAAAAGAAGAGATTAGGAACTTTATACAAGAGGTAGTACAGACTCATAAAGATTGTCCAAGTCATAAAGAGGCGTATCGTAGCTATCTAAGAAATAAAAATTATGCTTTCGGTTCGGTTAATAGTTGGGTAGGTGTAATTCCAAATTATTTAGATTCGTTTATTCGAGATAGATACAATAATAAATTTTCTACTGTCTACAAGATTCTTGACCCTCGAGTATTATCAAAACTACAGAGGTTGCTATTTTCTGATATTTTTTTCAGAGAATTTAATTCACAACAAAATGAAAGGCCACAAAAAGAACTTGCACGATATATAAGTTTTGCTCAAGAGTATTACGTTGAATATAACCTAACTCCAGAAGAAAAGAAAAGAAAAAAAATTTTAATGGACCAAATCCATAAAATAAAAAGACTAGACTATAATCTTTTTTATTTCAGAGATGCAATCGAAAACAAGAAAGAGCCTATACCAGATGATATAATGAAACAATTTCAAGAGATACAAGAGTTCATGGACAATTATATCAAAACCCCAGATTGTATAAAAGAATAAGATAAACAAAATTTCCTAAGAGAGTATTTTATGGTGAGTTCAAGACGAAGGGCTGATTAATCAATTAACCAGCCGGTTTTCTTGTATTTCACCACCTCTGCCAGTGTGATTACTAACGGATGCTTGTTCACATCAAACTTTAATTTTGAAAACTTCACAGAGATATCTTTTAATTCCGGTTCGGTTACTTGTTGTAACTGAAATACCAGATAGCTGTGGTGTGTGGAGGTGGGATAGTTTAGATCCAGGAGATCTTGACGGGAATAGGTTTCGGTGTTGTTTTGAGAGATTTTCCAAAGATGGAGGGATGTGTCTTGTTCCAGTGAGAATAGCAGAAGAAATCTGGAGTTGATCATTTCTTTGGTTATGGGTATTGGATTGTTCCTGGATCCTAATCCGATGTTGTAGAGCATGTTGTTTTTTATCCATTGGTAATGCGCTTCCGATTTGCATAAACCCACCAATACAAACGTCTCATCGGGGATCAGGTCACGGTTTTCGTTGTAGATTTCTGGATAGGGTTCTTTAACAGAATGGAGGGTAGGGGGTGTTTTGTAGATGTTATAATTTCTTAAGGCCATCTTTTCTCTTTGCGTGCAAAGATTTATTAGGTGTAGCACAATTTCTTGGATGAAGGCTTTCAGTTCACCAGTACCACTGTCGGTTTTGGAAGGTTTCACAGGGAAGGCTCCCAAACCTGGAATTATTTCATGAAATCCTTTTTGCTTTAAGGCCTCGCTTCCAGGATACAAAACATAAGCGCCGCTGGTCCTTCTTATGGCATCTTTGTACGCATGCATTTTGAGCAAATCGGCATTTTTGTAGATGCCTTTCCGGTTGTCCTTTTTTTCGTCATTGAGCTCTTCTTCGTTCATGTTGGCCTGAAAATTCAGGAGATTATCAACTTTGTACTTGGCGTCGAAGTGCACGTGAACAATAAGCTCCTGTTTCTCGGCTTCTTCTTCGTCTATCCCAAACGGCCAGAACGATAGGGTGTAATCCGGTCTTAAAGTAACAGTCCAGCTTCCAGCGTGCGGATATTCCTGTTTTCCGATGAATGAGCGGTTGTAGCTGAAACGAATGTTTAATTTTCTGGGTCCTTTGTCATAGATACCACTTAAAGCAATGAACTTCCCTTGTTTTATCTGAAGATTCAAACCGTCCTCGGATTCCTGAATCAATTCCGAGAGGCATTTGGGCTCAATCTGAAAGATTTCCTGTAATAAATCCAACAAGATAAAGAAGAGCCAATATTCATATAAAACTGCCACGTCTTTTTTGCCTCCGCTATACACATCATCTCCTCCTTTCCAGATGAGCTTGGCTGCCAGATCGAACATCAACCAAACGCGTAAAACCTCCCGATAACCTTCTTTACGTTGAAGTACGGGACTATTTAGTTTCAGGATGGAGGGACGGGAGATGTTCTTGAAAACGGTATGATGCAATTGATTCTCCAGCTTATGAATGAGTGCTTCAGATTCATGTTGCAATTTGGTGTGTTTCCCATTTTCAGCT
>JBAZIG010000075.1:0-5837 GCA_041651955.1 Minisyncoccota bacterium
TATGGAAATAGGATGTTTCAGAGACCGATCCACTGTCCCCCGTCGACGTGCAGTACCGTGCCGTTGATGAACGCGTTTTCTTCCCGGCAGAGAAAAGCGACAGCGGCAGCCACATCCCGCGGTTCCCCCATCTTCGCCATGGCATTGGATTGATTAATTTTGTCTTTGGCAATATGGGCCAGGAGCTTTAATGTTCCTGAATTGATGCATCCCGGTGCCACGCAGTTGCAACGCACTCCTTTCCGACCATACTCGGCAGCAATTCCTTTCGAGAATGCCTCCGAGAACGCTTTCGTCCCGGCGTAAACACTTTGTCCCCGATAGACCTTCGATGCTGCTACCGAGGTGATGTTGACGATGACACCCGACCTTTTGGCACACATGGGTGGAATAATTGCCTTGCAGATTTTTACCAGTGCGGCAATGTTGACGGCAATCATCTTGTCGATCGACTCGTCCCTGGTTTGCGGAAGTAGTTCGGTAATCGTGCAGGCTGCCGCATTGACTAAAATATCTACATCGGTCAACCGGGAGATAAAGTGTTCCAGCGCGGCAGGCGAGGAAAAATCGGCCATCACGAACTCCGCGTTTGCCGACAGTTCATTCAACGGCAGTTCGTGCTTTCGGGTCCCCTGTAAAAGCATGGGTTTCCCGATTGTCGACAACTCTTCAGCGATTGCCCATCCAATTGCGGAGCTCGCGCCGGTAATGACAATTTGTCCCATAATCAGCCGGTAATATATCTCTTATTGGTATTTCTCAATGATGATGGCTGTGTTGTGCCCGCCAAACGACGAGTTCAACTTCAGCACGTATCTTATTGGCAAGGAAAGTGGTTTTCCGCGCACTACAAACAGCGGTGCTTCCGGATCACTCTCCGTGAAGTTCAGCGTGGGTGGTACCTCCTGCTCCCTGATGGAATGCATTACAGCAAGCATCTCAACGGCAGTGCACGAACCAACCAGGTGACCGGTCTGTCCTTTCATGGAATAGACAGGCAGCTCGGCCACACGCTCTCCAAACACCTGGCGAAGAGCCAGGTACTCGGCAGGAGCATTTTTCGGCGTTCCGGTACCGTGGAGATGAACACAATCGATCAACCCGGGTGCGAGGGCCGCGTCCTCCAGCGCCAAGCGGATGGCTTTTGCCAATTGCCGTGCCGACGGGTCAGGGTCGGTGATGGCATAGGCATCCATGGTGCAGCCGTAACCGACAATTTTGGCCAGTATCTCCTCTTCCCGTGCCAAGCTGCTCTCTTCAAGCAACAGCATGGCGGCACCCTCGCCCAGCACGGTGCCGCTTCTCCGGCGATCGAAAGGCTTGCAGGCGGTGGCCGGGTTGGGATCGGTGGACATGGCGCCAAGCAGATAAAAACCCATGTAGTTCACGTACGAGATCATCGAATCGCTGCCACCAGTCAGGATGGCGCGTTTCATCCCGCGCTTGATCATCCGGTAGGACAGCCCGATGGCTTGGGCTGATGCCACGCAAGCAGCTGTAAAGATGTTACAGCCTCCGGATACCTGCTTTTCGAAGGCCATTTTTTTAATTTGTGCCGCCGTTTTGTAGTACGTGGTTTCCGATCCCGGCGGTTGCCGGTATTCCCGATGGTTGAAAAAGGAAGCGATATCGATATAATCAATCCCGGTACCAATGTTCATGATCCGTTCGGCTGAGGTGTAGCGTGCATCGAGGGTGGTGTTTTCGATGAGCTGACTGAGTGCCCGCTCCAAAAAATAGACTTTCCTGTCAATATTCGACGGCGTTGCAACCACCTGCCCGTTTTCTCTCACCTCTCCGGCAGCCTTGAAGGGAAATCCTTCGGCATCGAAGCTTTGGATGTTTCCCACGCGGGAAAGACCGGCCTGGAGGCTGGCAAAGCTTTCTTCGCACGTACATCCCAACGGCGATTGTATTTCGTACCCGGTGATTACGACGGCCATACAGCGGGTGATTTTGAAGGTTGAAAAATTTCGATGGCATCTCCGGGGCTGTCGAGTAACGGGTGTGTCGCAAATTCGGCGGGCAATCCTTCGGCAAACCCGCATTCCACCGTTCCGTCAGCATACAATTTTCCGGCGCCAATAAGTACGGTACCCTCCGTTTCGGTGAACATTGCCGAATAAAGTAATCCGGACGCCGAGGCTAACAACACGCCATTATCCCCTTTCAATCCGTTTTCGATGGCCACTAAACAGGCGGTGGTGTTGCGCATCGTTTTGAACCGTTCCAGCGGAGAGATCAACACGGCCACATTCTCGACAAACCAGGTTGACCTGAAATCCTTTTCCACGCTGGTAATCCTGTCACCAATGCCGCGATAGAGATCAATCATTTCGGTTTCACCCGATGAGTAGAAAAAGGGCATGCAGGGGTCAGGAGCGCGCCCTTCAAACAGGCAGGCGACAGACACGACTGCAGCCATGGTCTCGCGGGTATAATATTTTACCAATTTCCGGTTTCGAGCGTAGTCATAAACCGGTATCTCCTCCTTGGGCAAATATTTCTTATATATCACTCTCATTTCTCCGAAATTACCCGCGCGTTACGGAAAGCCAGTGTCATCAGCCGATCGGTTGTTTTTTGCATTTCTTCATCCATGATGTCGTTTAAGAAACTGAAAAACAGTTCGCCTTCAGCGTATCGTTTCCCTTCGCACGTGGCTTTTACGGTTACCGTCGCGTACGCATCCGGGTAAAATGCTTTCACATCGGCACGGTAATGCAGGCAGTCTCCCGGGATAACAAGGCGACGGTATTTCATCCGGTTGACCAATGTCAACACGGCCCGTTTACCGGTTACCCCCTCTTGCTTGAGGCAGTATTCAAAAAATAATCCACTCATTTGGGCAAGGCCTTCCAAGATCAAGGAACCGGGAAAAACCGGGTATCCGGGAAAATGTTCGTCAAAAACATCGTCGCTCATCGAGATGAGCTTCAATCCCTCTACATATTTTGCCGGAGCAACTTCCGTAATCCGGTCGATTAAATAAAACCTCATGCTTCCTGTTTTGGCTTCTCTGTTTTCAACGCGATGATAGTGGACAAATCACCTACCGTGAAATTTTCGTAAATATCGCGTACGGATTGTCCTTCATGGAACTTATCGGTCTTGAAGTCGCGATTCAGTTTCTCGGCGATCACCTGGGTTACCTTGCCATCGACGGACGTATCCACCGAAGCATAGTCAACCATGGTGATTTCCTGTATCTGTATTTTCACCCCGAAATGGGTTTCAATAAGGTAAAGTATTTCAACAAAGTCGATGCTTTCGGCTCCCAGGTCGTTCACAAGCGCATGTGAAGGTTGTATCTCCTCGATGTTAGCAATGCCCAGCACCGGCATCAGTAATTCCCTTAATTTATATTCGATCTCCATGTTGCTTAC
Source organism: Minisyncoccota bacterium (assembly GCA_041651955.1). Lineage (GTDB taxonomy): Bacteria > Patescibacteriota > Minisyncoccia > Minisyncoccales > Minisyncoccaceae > UBA2558. Next base: position 3,387 of record JBAZIG010000075.1, read on the forward strand.
AATTGTGATTCAACAAAACAGAAAGGAGCCGTTTTCAGAATAAAAACAACCCCTTCTTTCCGTTGTTTTTTTAGAAGAAGATGCTTACTCCGAGATTGACACCAAATTGGTTGTATTTAATTTTGGAGTCCATTTTTTCACCGCCGACTTTTATTTCACCTCCCGTAAGTTTGCCTCCATAACTGACCGATGGTTCAAGGGCAACCGACGGAGTCAGGAATATGGCATATCCTGCCTCAGCACGATATCCGATAATGGTTGTGCTGAGGTCATCTCCGCTCACCTCCATATCGTCAAAGTCGTCAAAATAGCCACCAATGTTTATCTTACCGTTATTTGCAAGCACACCTCCGCCCAGGAAAAATTTACCAATGTAATAACGGGCGCCAGCACCGATAGTGAAAAAAGAGACTTTGGTTGCATCATCACTTCCCAATTGTAATGACTGTCCGGCTACCTGAGCAAGAATAAACAGGTTGTCGGCAATGGCATAACCACCTGAGACGGATAAACCCAGTTGCGATAACTTCTCCCCATCGCTGGCATCACTATCGGAGCTGTTGATTTTCATGCTCTGATATGACACATTAAGCAACTGAGGATTAAGTAAGATTGCACCTCTTTTGGCAAAATCGCCACCCTCTGATTGTGCCTGGACACCTGCTACTGTAAAAAGTAATAAAGCGACAATTAATAAACTTAGCTTTTTCATTTTGTTGAATTTAAATTGATGAAATGATATTTGTAAAGTCAGATTTGTAAAATTCATTAGTCGAGAGCATTGGCCGTGACCGTTAGATAAAACTTCAATCTTACCGTGAAACTGACGGGAGTTGATGAGAGCGTTCCTTGGAGTGTTATCTGCTCTTGCTTGTTTTCAAGTAACGATTTACAGAGTTCGGAGATACCACTATTGTCGGTTGTCAGATTGGTTTCAGAGGTATTCGACAGGTCGATGGTGGCAGCACTTGCGATAGTTTTTCCGTTACCGGTCGCAACTTTTCCGTCGGTTAGCTTTATCGTGGCCGGATTGGCACCCGAGATGGAGTAAGTAACCTTATTCACCTTAAATTTTTTAATTTTTTTGGCATATTTCAACACGTCGGGGTCATTGGCTACGCTCAGCGTTTCGGAATCGGAATAAGACTTGCCCGATGGGGAACTGGCCGTTTCAATCACCGTGAAAGTAACCGGCATCGTGACGTCGAAATCAACGTCGTCAAGTTTTTCGATTAGGCTACATGATACTGCCAATAAGATCACAGGTATTAACCATAAAAATTTAATAATCGTTGTTCTCATAGTTTGCTTTATCTAAATTATGAAGTTAATAAATATTGTTCTCAAAAAACAAAAGTAAGGATGCAAAGCTAAATCCAACGGGCAAATTGTAAAAACATTCGGACAAAAGGTAAAACATCCGGACAAAAGATAAAAAATAATTTATTATATTATTTTTTTGTAATTTTGCCTTGGGCTATTAGATATTATCAATATGTTCAAACTATTTCTCTTATTAAGTCCTCTCTATACCACCCTGTTTTGGGCGGTGGTGCTTAATATTGTGGAAAGGCGAGGAAACGAGCCGAAATGGTTCCTAGGTAAGTTTATGATCGTGTCGCTCATCATCTTCATATCTCACACATTGTACTATCTGCCCTTGCCTGAATTATATATCTATGCCGACTCTCTCTACTACCTTGCCCATTTACTGACCTTTCCTCTCTATTATATCTACGTACGGTTGCTGGCAATTGATCCCAGATTTTCGTTGAGGCAACACTACAAATTCCTGATACTACCGGTTGTTATTTTTCTACTCTATGGCATCGGGACACTTTTCATGTCGAAAGCGGATTACATCGGTTTCTTGTATCCTACTCTATCGGAACCCCCTGTCACCGGAATTTTCCTATACCAGAAAATTATGAGACATCTCGTCAATGTGGTATTTGTCACGCAAGGTATGGCATACATGTCGCTGTCGATCATAGCGGTAAGACGTAATAGCGAAAAGGTTGCCAATTTTTATTCCAACTCTGAATATTCGTTGCGTAAAGTGCAGTGGTTGAACGTTACTTTGCTGGTTACGATCTTCACCTGTATCGTTATGGAGATAATCAGCAAGGAGAATTTTGCCGGGAACAGTTCTTTTCTGATCGCGCCGTCGGTGATTTTGACAGGCATGCTGTTCTGGATCGGCTTGCTCGGAAACAGCCAGCGGCAAGTATTGCTTACCTGTGGAAAGGATGATGAGATGGACGAAGAGCCTCCGGCCAAAGGAATTACGGCACAGCAGCGTTCATTACAAATGAAGATAGAAACTCTTTTCACGGATAAGCAGATTTATCTGAATGAAAATCTTACCATTTGGGATTTAGTGCGGGAAATAGGTACAAACCGCACCTATATTTCACGGGTGATCAACAACGATATCGGCGTTAACTTCTC
>JBAZIG010000076.1:0-5056 GCA_041651955.1 Minisyncoccota bacterium
GTTGAACGATCATTCGGATTACCCATAAAGATATATCCGGCACGATGGCATTTGTGGGATAACCATTCTATATTGTGTGCCCAGATCCGGAAATTGCGACGGTAAGTCTCGCCTTCCACCGGCAGTACTTCAGCCAGAAACATATAGAAGTATTCATCTTTCTGAGCGTCTCCCATCTGTGCGGCATAATCCCTCACCTTCTGTTCGTAATTGACGCCTCCTTCTATTCTGAGGTGGTATTCATTGTTTTCTCCTTTTTCAAAATATTGTCCGATGGTAGCCGAAACAATTGCATCCAAAGTACGGTTAAATGCCAAATCTACCAACTCATCGTAGTTTTCACACGTATGATCGATATGGCAAAGGTCGTTGGCCAACGATTCGGCAGTAACTCCATTGTGCTGACTAAGGTCTGCTTGAAGCATCTTGATGGCTGCAGCAGATACAATACGGTGAGCCAACGTTCTTTTAGGAGCAAGGCCCTTCGTAAAGTTATCTCTTATCTTTTGATCAATCAGTTCAGTAATATCGCTCACCTTACTTACATCGGGGTCGGCCTTCAGATCTACATTGTGCTGTATATCTTTCCAATAGGAGTCATAAGAGATTAGACCAGGCTCGTTTGTAGGCACCTCATCGTTCATGATACCTTCAAATTTATGGGATAGTGTCTTTAACACTTCACGTTGACTTGTGCCGATGCGTATCAAAGAAAAATTATCAAAATAACTTGGATGCACGGGGTATAAGTTCACATAAGTATCCAGGTTGTTATTCATATTTGGAAACATGACTAAAAACTGGGACAGATGTTGGCGAATTTGTGCTTTCTGATGTTCATCCTTTCTCAACAAACGTTGTTGTACAATGAACTGAACATCTTCTTTCTGAATAGTAAGGTCAATGTATCGTTCGTTAACTCTTCCCAGCATATCTTTGGCAAATTGAAATTCGGGAGAGCGGTAAATAAGTTCCTGTACACCAAATACCATACGAAAATGGGTACGATCGCTCATTTGACCCAACGCCTGCAAAACAGCCAGATCACGATTCAGTTTAGCGGGTTCACTGCGACCTTTTAAATAGGATAACATTTCATCGATGACAAGCATAAAGCCTTTTTCAGGGTATTTTTCTTCAAAGGCTGCCATCATGCACTCTATCTTTTCAGAGTAAGATTTAGGAGAATCATCACCCGAAATGGAATATTCAACACCCCATTGCGCCAAAGCCGAATCAATCTTATAAGTGATAATATCCCACAATTCCTGATTGTGCCCCAATTCAAAACGATAAACCATGTATTTTCCAGCAATCGTTTTGAGCCAGTCTTTTGCTTTCTCACTCTGTACCATGGGTAGGTAATCCGCATTCTCAGCAATGATGGAGAATAGTGACATCAAGTGAGATTTACCGGTACCATAATTACCCACAATCTGGATACCTTTTGTTTCTGTTGTGGCATTCAAATCGAGTGTTGCACAGATTTTCGGAATAATGTAGTTTTCGAAGGTATTGGAAAACACAAAGTTTTTTACCACTTTTGCACGATAATCATCATCATCGAGTTTCCCAAACTTGATGATTTCATCAATCGGGTCAAATTGAATCAAATCTCTGTATCTCATTCTATAAGGTCTTATATGTTATATCTTTCAAGTTTAATGAATACTTGGTTTCGTTGTTTGTGGTAAGAAAGAAGACATGGTTATGAATAGTACCTTCGTGATGAATGATTAACACTCTAGTCCTCGACCACGAATCGACTTTCGCATGAAGATTGATATGCAATGCAGGTTCAAAGAGGATACCAATATTTCGGATAGCAACATAATCGCCAACATCAGGATCTTGTATTGTGTATTGATCTATTATCTTATCAAGAGTTTCTTCGGCCATCATCGAGAGCCGTTTATCTTGAAGTGCTGGCTCTATAGCTGTTGATAGTTTGGTTCCAACATCCACAAACGATATATCTTCTATCTCACGCTTGATAAAAAGCAGTTTGTGCCGGGAATTTGCAGCTATATGTTGTTTCCATGTTTCCATTTGTTGGATTTCTTCTTTTAATGGATAATCAGTAATGTATCCTTATTCTCCAAAGTAGTGTACGAAATATAACATAGCAAAGATAATGAAGATGTTTCAATCTTTCGTAAGAATTCTTAATATTACTCTTTGTTGATAACGAACTCTAATCAGTCATCTAGTGTAGAAAATTGAATTACGAATTTCTTATAATGCACGGCACTACTGTCCAAAGAAATTACCCCATAGGTTCAGTTGATCTGAATCGGAATCATTCATCGGACGTTTTGGTTTAATAAACAGTTCGCCTAAAGGCTTCCTCTCAAAGAGTACTTTGCCGACGACGGACGATAAAATATAAAGTTCCTGATCAATATGAAACATCTTTCTGGCAATGGCAAGCAGCAGGTAATCGCAGATGGCAATCCATATCTGCGAGTATACCGCATTCTGGCTGGTTCCGTAGAACGCCTTGATGTTCAGATGTTGTTTGATCCATTTGAAGAAACATTCCACTTGCCAACGTTCCCTATAAAGTTCAGCAATGGTCAGGTAAGAATGTGTGAAGTCATTGGTCAGGAACCGATAGACATTTCCCGTGGCATAATCCTCATACACAACCATACGGAGTGTATCCGGATACCATCGGGAGGTTTTCAGTCCCGTCAACCTGATAGTGGAATCGCTAACAACTCCGGTGCTTTTATCAACCGGATGCTCTTCCATCACCTCATACTTCATGTTGTCCTTAGCCCTGGTGACGAAGAAAGCCCGCTGGCGATGAAAGTGGAGGAACAACTGCTTGAAATCCACATATCCCTTGTCCATGAGGTAGTAATTACCAGGCTCCACGGGCACGAGGCTCATGGCTTTGGAGTCATGGACCGCGGCTTCCGTCAGATAAATAAATGTGGGAATCGCTCCCCGCAAATCCAGCAGGGTATGCATCTTTACACCACCTTTATCATGATGAAGTCTTGCCCATGGACAGAGTTGCAGGCAAAGTTTCATCGTACTGCTGTCGAAGGCAAAGACGATTCCGTCCACATCGAGTCTGGAAGGCTCTTTGCGGTACAGGTGTCTCGCTTGTGCAATCAGTATCTGACCGAAGTCGTGATAGATCCGCCAATCCTTGGTTCCGTTAATATGTGCCAAAGTCGAGCGTTGGATATATTTGATTCCGGAAGTATACAGCTTGGAGGACAGGGCAACCAGCGTTGCATCAATGCTGCGCAGGCTATCCTGACCGGTGAACTGGGCAAAACTCATCACCATGAACTGGTCTCTGCATTTGAACTCGATGGCATGTCGGTTGCCATTGTATCTCTTTACGCATTTGTCAAACTCATATCTCGGTATGAGCGACATTATCTGAGCGAATACGGTCTTTCCCTGATTCATGATTTCTATCTCTTGCAATACTATTTGCAAAAGTATAAATTCAAATCCCGGAAAATATTTATTCACGTAATGCATTAATATAAACTAATTTAAATCATGTCTGAGGAAATTTCTTTGGACAGTAGTGTTTGTAATTATGATATTATCATTAATCACTTCATTGTTTCTCACCCTGTCAATACACGGCAATAATAGCTGTAATGTTGTAGATTCAAATATGTTATCGGACGGGAATCACTACTACATTGCTCGTTCTGGTGACGATAATAATATTGGGTCAAAGGAGTCTCCCTGGCGGACATTAGATAAGGCTAATCGTATGCTTCAACCGGGTGATACAGTAACGCTTCGTGACGGTGTTTACGAAGGAATAATAAATCCATTCTCAGGTGGTGAGAAAGATCGCAGAATTGTATATAGAAGTGAAACCCATCATGGTGCAATACTTTCAGGTCAGGAGGGTTCACGATATATAATTAATTTAAACGACAGACATTACATAACAATTGATGATTTTAAACTACTTCCGCGAAAAGGTGGTTTTGGTTATATTGTCGGTAGCAATTTCATTACACTTGAGAACTGTCACATGGAGCATTCCTCTGAAATATATTGTCCGTTGGAATTTATAAACAGTAATCATAACCGTTTACTGTTCAATTCGATGATACGTGTCATTCAAAGGACATCTGATTCCAAAATCCATGGAGATGGTTGTCATTTCATCAACTCCTCATACAATCTCATTGAGGGGAATAATTTTGCGAAGATAGGTCATTCTCCTTTGCGGATATGGGGCAAGACTCCTGGCAATGCCAATTTCAACGTTATAAAAAACAACGTTTTCCATAACGGCTGGGGAAGAAACTTTGAATTTTTTAATCTTGATCGTGTGTTATTTGAAAACAACATTATAACTGATGCTTTCAATGGGGCACGGTCAGCAGATTCAGGGGGCAAAGTTTTTTTTACCGACGGTATTTTCCGCAACAATTTAATTTATGATAACTGGGATTATCCACTTGCATCCAACAGTTATATAGATCTTCCCACCACTGGAGATGTTCCTCTTGAATTAAATAATTCTCGGATCTACAACAATACTTTTGTCAATAATCCAACTTTCTTATGGGGTTTTAGTGGACCGAAAAATGGAACACCTATTCGTTCGAACAAATTTATCAACAACATATTTGCCAACAATGATTATTTCGGAGACTTTGTATTTTTTACTCTAGAATCTTCAGGTGTTGCCAACGACAACCAGTTTCATAATAATCTTTTATACGGAAATGCTTTTGAACAGGCGTTGATTTACATAAATGGTCAGAACTATACTGCAAAAAAAATGAACGATGAGTTGTCGTCTCAATGCAGTGGTAATATTGATGTGAATCCAGGTTTTGTATCTATGGAGGATCGCAATTTTTCTTTAAGTAATAATAGTGAAGCTATTAATCGGGGGTCGTTTCTAACAAAAGCATTAAATTCGGATAAAGGAAGAAAAATTCAGGTTGGAGATGCGCGATACTTTTATGATGGCTTTGGTATTGAAGGGGAAGAAGGAGATATTATTGTTATAGGCCAGTCCAAGTTAATGGCACGAGTTGTTCATACAGACCTTGAA
>JBAZIG010000076.1:5066-5828 GCA_041651955.1 Minisyncoccota bacterium
TACCCTCGATAGAGACTTATCTTGGGAAGCTGGCGACCAGGTTAATTTACCATTTTCTGGTAAAGCCCCTGATTTAGGAGCTTTCCAGTATGGGAGTACCGGGACATTAAATATTATCCCCGTTTGTCATCCATATTTTTCTACTCCCGGGCAACCGGTAGTTTTTTCGACGATAAATAATGATGTCAAGGGTGATTTAGAAATGATTTGGGACTTTGGTGATGGCAATACAGCAACAGAAGAATCTCTATCGCACGTGTATAAATCACCGGGAGATTATGTTGTGAGATTTTTCTGTAAGGATAAAGCCGGTAATACTGTACGCAGGAATTTAATGGTATATGTGGAACAGAAAAAAGATTCTGAGTCTCCCTTACTATTCACTAGTTTCGAAGAGGATGATTTTGAAGAGTGGGGTCATTTGTGGGATCGGGGCACTTCGAGGGAATTGAATACCTTTTATCCTGAAAAGCGTGATGATGGGCAAGGGCAGTGCATGAGTGTATCCTCGGAGGGAGAAAACAGTAGATTAACCACCAACATTAAGATGCGTATTTGGGATATTGATAAATATCCGTTTATTTCTTTTTCTTATAAAATACCGAAAGGAGTCCCCGTGGGTGTATTAGTTGAAACCTGGTCAAGCAAGAAGCATCCTAACAGGATTTATCTTGGAGGTAGTGAGTCAAATTCTTCGGGTAAAAACCCCAATCTCCTTTCAACAACATTAATTGATGATAATCAATGGCATGTTGCCAAATT
>JBAZIG010000077.1:0-5093 GCA_041651955.1 Minisyncoccota bacterium
TCAATTCATTGACGAAATAGGGATCCTCGATAACACTCTTGTATTTTATCAGGATAAGTTCCTTTTCTTCTTCATTTATTCGGAGCGTGTCAATGATTTCCTGTTTTAAAGGGAGTTGTGACATGTTGTTTTTATCGATCAATTCACCGAGCGAATTATTAAGCACGCTTAAAGGTCTTCTGGTCAAAATGGATGCATTAAGATGACTTAACAACAGTTCCTCATTAATCAAATCCATTCGTGGAGCGGTCACACTACCTGCAACCATTTGGGTGGCATGTTTGAAGTAATGTCTGTCGTGTGCACTGAAATTTGAACAATAAACTAAAACCAATGCAGCCTGTCCACTTCTACCTGCACGACCGCTTCTTTGTGCGTAGTTAGCTGGAGATGGGGGTACGTTTCGCATGTGTACAATTGAAAGGTCTGAAATATCAATACCCAACTCCATTGTCGGTGAACAAAACAACACACCGATTTTCCCCTCACGGAACTCCTTTTCCCGATCTTTTCTCTTCGCGTTGTTAATTTGTCCGGTATGTTCCCTTCCTTCAATGGGCTTTATATCGTGAAAATTCGTTTGGTAGAACTTCTGAAAATAGCTGTTTGGTTTTGTATAAAGCGGTCTGTAGGAGCGATTTCTGATCAAATCCTGAGTTATGTCCTCTCTATTTCCTTTATGCCATACAATGTTGTCAACTTTCAATTGATAAATACTGACCTCATCATTACTTGCATTCCTTATTGGTTTTTTTGCCAACCAGCCGGCTTCACTTAGAAAGTCAAGTAATTTATAAGTAAAGTCATTGTAGACTTGTTTATTTCGGATATCGATTCCGTACTGATCAGCTGTTTTTCGAAGGTATCTTCCGAACACACTTGTATAACCTGCACTTTCCGAGTACATCACACTGGCTGTGGTAGATAGTCTCTCCAATCTGATGTGATTCGGTACCTCAAGCTTCTCATTGGTGTCCAATGTCCAGGGAGATTTGAGCTTTTCTTTTATCTTATTGGTGTTGGTTGATATTACTCCCGGTTCCAACATCGAAAAATGTAGTGCATATGACTTTCTAAAGAAATCATAAACCTGATGCAGAAACTCCTGTCTCTCATGAGGTTTCATTGCATAAAGTAATTCATTGGGCTGCCAGAGAGAATCATCAACAACAGATTCTGCAAGATGCTTGTATTCGATAGAAAGCAAAGCACATTGTTCCAGGTTTGGCAATACAACTCTCCAACTTTTCCTCAAGTCATGGAGTAATCGATACATGACGAAATCCTTGAATGCATCTTCATTTTCTTTTTTTGGGCCAGGGAATGTGGCAGGTAGTTTTGCAAATTGTACCTGACTAATATTCAGGGATTCGAATACTTTGTCTGTAATGTTAGTGTAATCTAGGGTGTCATATTTTTCAAGTGCCCTTGATATAGCAGCCCTCAATTGTCCTACTTTTACAAAATCATTGAAGTGACCGGCTTGCAGTGATGCATCCTGTCTGTTGTCCGTGAAACTAAGCAGCTTTTGGGAGTTGGATGTTTCTCCGAAGTTTTGAAGTTGGGTGATTGTTTCAAATGACAAAACCGTAGTGGCAGTACTACGCCCTTCACCGCCAAGTTTCATCACTTTTGTCCACTCTGCTGTCCTTGCATCAAAGATTGTCCCCGATGTGGGATCAAACATCAGCGGGGTTGGCATGAACCAACCTTCGAAGTCAAGCTCCTGTGTAAAAGAGAAGTCTCCTTTTATGTTGAACCAAATCTTGCGTGGCAATCGTCCGATTCTTTCTTTTTTCAATTTTCTGGTTCCATCTCTACGCGGTGAGGAGAACCATGTTTCCGGCAGATCAGCTAAATCTCTCTCTTGATCCCAGATGAGTTCCTCGTCTTCTTTGTGTTCAATAAAAATGTAACCCTCTTCTATTGAGGATTCATCTTCTTCATCCACAATATCATAAAATTCTCTGGGTTGTATCGTAGAATCATTTAAGTTTAATTTCACACAAGTGAACTCATGCCCCGATGTTCTGCTGAATACCATAGGATACAAATTGATTTCCTTATCATCAGCATACAGACCGGCATCCAAATATAACTCCCTGGTATCCTGATTTCCTAGTGTGGAGTAAACTGACCCCGTTTGTGCTATGAATTGGTGAATGCGGTAAGGGAGATAATTTTTCTGTTTATCTGGATTCGTATTTAATTTGTTAGCCCATTTCAGCAAACGCTCTAAGTGCTTTATAGCAATCTCATAGTCAAAGCCCGTGCATATCGCAAGCTGTTCGGCTATTTTTGTAAGTTCAATGGGTTTCCTTCTAACCAATACACCCTCTTTTAATTCAAGTGCTATTTGTTCTTCAATCCAATTAGCAGTTGGATGTTTTTCAAATTCCTCCCCGTCGTAAGAATCAGTAATTTCTTTGAGAATGGCCTCTTTAAGTTCATCTGATGATGGAGAATGGCCCAGGCTAATGCTTCTTACCAAGTATTCATTCACCACCTGTTCAGGTTCAATATTTGAGCCAAATATTGTTGAAGCAACCTCGGCAACTTTTAGTTTCTGTTCAAAAAGTGAGGTTGCATCGCTTGAAACCATGGTCGCAGAGGTTCCAATGCAAGTGATAGCATTTGATGCACCTGACTTGATCCTTCGAATCAGTATGGAAACATCTGACCCCTGTCTTCCCCGGTAGGTATGCAGTTCATCAAATACCAAGTACTTGATATTCTCCAGAAAGTTCTGACGGATTTCTACATCCCTGCCACTTCTTGTCATCACCAGTTCCAACATCATGTAGTTGGTTAGAAGAATATGGGGAGGATTTGCTCTTATTTTTTCTTTTTCATCCTCACTCTCCTGACCGGTGTATTGACCGAATGTGATTGGAAAGCTTGTGTTGAATGTTTCTTCGTATCGAATTTTATATTTTTCAATCTCTTTGTATTGGGAGTTGATAAGAGCATTCATGGGATAAACCACAACCGCTTGAATCTTATTGGTCGAGTTAGCATCCTGGTTCAGTATATGATTGAAAATCGTTGCAATAAACGTCAATGATTTTCCGGATCCTGTTCCCGATGTAACAATAAATTCCTTTCCTTGTGCACCAAGAAGAATTGCTTCTTCTTGATGTTTATAAAGATTATATCCACTGAAAATTTTGTCCAGTTCAGCGTTCAGATAACCTTCCCCAACCAGGGCTGCAAGTGGTTTTCCTCTCTCAAAAGTTGGATTAAATTGAACAAGTGGTTCCGGCCACAATTTCTTGTTGCCAATTTCATAATCCACGAATTCCAGAATCCCAGGATCCTTTATATTCAGAAAGCTCTGTATGTAAGACTTATAATTGTTTATTAACTCCTTGTGAAAACTAAATATGTCCATACTTCATTATTATTGTTATCATTTACTTGTTCTTTATAGAACATATTAATTTTCACTAGTTTGATAAACAGCTGAATGGTGAAAAAATATCATAATTTATGGTAAAACTGATAGTAAATACTATAATATTCTGGCTGTTTAAAAAAATGGACTATTTGTACGGACATAAGAACAATGTAACTGTTTCTGAAACAGATGCATGTAAAATTAGTACTTATTCAAGAGAATTCAAATCTTTGTGAGCAAAAAATAAATATGGGAGCAACTATTTTTCTCTTCTCAAATAACATCCCAAATCCATCCAGCAATTGTCCTAATATCAATATTACTGCTAACATATGTCTTCGTTAAAGATGTTCTGATAAACCGGGGAATAGTTCTCTCACTCGGACAAGAAAAGTATTTATTACGTCAATACATGACGTAATGGACAAAAATCACTTCAAAAAAGATTGAAAAATGGAAAAACCAGAGACTTGACCAATACCAATTAGATATCAATCATTCTCTTTCAGCTCCAGCATAGATCGGTATTCGCTCCGCTCATGATTCTTAACCCCACCCAGCGAACTTTGTTCGCCTCCCAACCTGAAAACAGCGGTGTTCGCTTCGCTCATTCGTCGGCACAAATGATTTCCCTCCCGGGACCGACACCGCCTCCCTCAATAAAATGAACCCTTTCTACACAATTCCCTTCCCCGCACCTTTCACTGCCCCCTGGGCGTACGTTCATTTCCACCCGGCTACCTTTTCTGTTCGGGCGTCGCTCAAGAACACAAGCCGGCGATGGGCTGTACCCTGTGTTATCGTTTCGGGCTTTATTTTTTCATACATCTAAGTGCTTTTTCAGTTTGTTAATTAATTGCTTTTTTCGGTATTCAAAGAAATCATCAAATTTTGCTAAATCTCTTAGTCTTTTGTCTAGTGGCAGCAAATTGTCTTTAATAAATTCAGCCCTTTCTTTTGTTGTCTTTGCTTGAATATATTCGTTAAGTGTTTTTGATCTTTTGTTATTATTGTCTTTGTCTCCTAATAATTGGAGATTGGGTAACTGATTACATTTTTCGTTTTTCCAATATTCTATGGTTTTTTCATCGGTTATTCCAATGCTGTTTAGATTGCTTCTATTAAACTTACTTCTGGGATGTATATGGTCAACTTCATATTTTCTTATTTTGAAATCAACTGTTGGATAGATTAGTGATAAAATGAAATAAGCATGTGGACTTCCATAACTTGTATCTTCAATTTTTTCGTTTAACTCTTGAATTGTCAATTTTAATGATTTACCACCAGGTAATTTTGTTTCTGATAACTCTTTAAAATTTAGGTTTTTATCTTTTGATAATTGCTTTTTTATTTCTGCTCTTATTTTTTCTAAAATTTGGTCGCTCTGTCCTCCATATATACCATTTACTTGAGAAACTACATAATATAATTGAAGTGCTTTTTTAGCTTTTATCGTTTCAAATTTGCCACCTTTCATTATGTAATACGCGATAGGAATTAAAGCATTGTCAGAGAGATTCGGTAAATCCTTGTATCCAATTTCGGGTAGCAAATCTGTTAATTTCAAAAGACTTTTTTTAATGTCACTCCAGTTCTTTTTAATTAAGACAATATTTTTTTTCTTAAATGATTCAAGTTTATATTTAACTGGCAAGTCCGACAAAACTAAACAAGCTCTCATTACAAAATCTTG
>JBAZIG010000077.1:5103-5811 GCA_041651955.1 Minisyncoccota bacterium
ATATTAATATTACTGTCACGCAATGATTCAACTAAATCTTTAATCTCGTCTCTGCCTTCATTCCATTGAGCTATTAATATTGAAAATAATAAGTCGGATTTTTTGAGAGTCATACCACCACTATTTACACGTGTAAATATGTCAACTACTTCATCTATATTTTGGCTATTGACGTCAAAGAAGTAAATTCTATTATCATTTACCATTTCATACAAGGCTTGCAAACTATTTATAATTCGCTCTTTTCGTGCTTTAAATTTTGAAATTAGCGTCTTTTTGTTAGTTACATTCACCTTTTGTTCAATTTCCTTAATGTAGTATTCTGCTTTATCTATTGATTTCCATGTCAGTATGTTTCCTACTTCAAACCACAGATTTCTATCATTTAAAAAAGAAGCATCTTCAATGCCCAAAAATTCAAATAATTGGTCATTATCTTCTCCTCCTTCTTTTGCTAGTAAATTGAAGTATAATTTCGATGGAATAAAATTTGATTCAATATTTTGAAGCCCTTTTCCACTTTTTTTGTATTTGTAAATTCCTGCAAGTCCTATGAAAAAGCTGCTTAGTCTTTGTTGTCCGTCAACTACAGCATACACATCTTGTTGCAACAGGTTCTGAGGAACATGTTCATTCTTTACTGGTTTATTTTTGTTTTCTGTAAATTCTTTGATAAATTTATATAGAGGATAATGCCTTGAAGTTTCA
>JBAZIG010000078.1:0-5797 GCA_041651955.1 Minisyncoccota bacterium
GAGCAGTTGGAGTCAATGGCGGCAACGCTGCTCCCGCGCCTTACGGGTAAGAAGGTGATCCTGCTCTTCAACAAATCCGACCTGGTCTCAGACAGTGAGAGATCTGCCGCACTTAATCTCTTCCCCCAACTGGATGCGAACCGCCTATTTATCTCAGCGAAGAAAGGAGAGAACACCGAACAACTGCAACAGCTGCTGGTAGAGGCAGCTGCCATGCCTGAGATCGCGGAGGAGGATGTGATCGTGACCAACCTGCGGCACCTGGAAGCACTCAACCGTGCCCACGAGTCGATCCTCCGCGTGCAGGAGGGACTGGCCATCGGCATCACCAGCGATTTCCTCTCACTGGACATCCGTGAATGCATGTTCCACCTGGGTGAGATCACCGGCCAGATCTCAACCGACGAGATCCTGGGAAACATCTTCAGCAAGTTCTGTATCGGCAAATGATGTCTTATTACAAATTAAGTATTACAGGATTATTCTTGATTTCATAATTATTGTCAAGTATTGATGAATTAACAAACAGAGTCTCATCGTTTTTCTCCATACCATAAGCATTATGTATATGACCGAATAAATGATATTTTGGCTTAATTCTCAACACATTTTGCAGCAATATAAAGTCCCCATAATTTATATTTTCTGAGAAATCCAATATTCCAAAGGGTGGCTGATGTGTTATTAACACATCTGTGTCGTTTGGTATATTGTTAAGTTGTCTATCGTATTCTCCGGATATTACATCGTCTATAAACAATGGGACACCATAAAAATGCATATTCCCGATTGTTACTCCGGAATTGCATAGATAATAACAGTTATCCGGTAAACCCTCAATATTTGCACCAAACAAATAATCGTCGTGATTACCAGCAATGAAGATTTTATACTTGTAAGGAAGTGCATAAAACCATTCAATAAAATTTAGGGTTTCCTTCTCCGTTCCGGTAAAAGAAAAATCGCCCGCATGAATGATAATATCAGCTTCAGGCAGATCTTTCAATTGCTTGTGACAATTGTGGGTGTCTGATAAATGTAGTATTTTCATCTTTATTCAAAATCCGGATATGGATCAATCCACAACTCCTCATCTTCACCAAAACAAGCTATATTAAGCAAATCGCCAAGTGATAATGGATAATTCCTGTTTAAGCTTTTATCCCACATTTCGAGGTACTTGTGATGATATAAAAACAGGGTTATTGAGCCAAGTTCATCATCCTCAAATTCCAGTTCTTTATAAACAAGTTCATTATTAATATCATAGGCAAATTCATTACCGATACGCCATGCTACTTTCCCGTCAGGCAAATAACTCGTCGATGAAACCAATCGTTCATTCTCATCATGTTCAATCTCTGTTCTTAGCACTAATTCAAGTCCCGAGTCATAAATAAACCTTTCAGTTTCATTTCCTTCACTATATTTACAGTGCAGTAAAAGAATCAAATTGTTAAAATCATCCCCAATCAACATTTTGCTCATATTGTCTTCATCGAAGTAATACCTGTTTATCCATAATTGTCTTTTTTTACACCAACTTTTACTTGATATTATATACCCATCTCTATTGTATTTGTAATACAATTTATCCCCCAGATTATCTATACGATTTCCAAATTCATCATAAGATTCAGATATCTCAGGAAGATTGGAATAAGCAGATTTAGATCCATATGGCAATAAATCTTCGTAGCTTAGAGCGTCTGGGTTAAACCCAATATGAAGCACCACCATATTGTCGTTTTCATTATCTTTGCCACCCGAAGTGATCTTTATTTCTGTTGTCTCATACAATTTACCATTTCCATAAAATGAAGAGTTATTGTAAATATTATTTTTTGAGGTATGAATTTTACAGATAAAATAACAATCAAATTCCTCAATTCCATTTCCAAACTTTAATTTGATTTCAGAGAGATTTTTTTGAAGTCTTTCAATATGTGAGTTTAAATCATGCAAAGCTCATCTGTTTATTGTCTTTTACAAAAATAATCCACATATATGCCAAAATGTTGCACAGCCATAAGACTTTTTCTGAAAAATATTTATTCTTTAAGAATTATACTATATCTTGTGCAAATATTTGGCGTATAATAATATTATGTTTGAGATAAAAAAACTTAATAACCCATTGACAACCAAAGAATCAAAAATATGATAAACAAAAGAAAAAGCAGTAAAGACAGCACCTCCAGCCTCTTTAACCGATATGTATGGTTGGTAGATCTCATATATCGGAAAAGTGATATAACCTTTGAAGAGATCAATGAGCACTGGCAACTGTCGTCTCTCAACTACGAACAGGAAGATTATCCACTGCGTACGTTTCACAACCATCGCAAAGCAATCGAACAGATGTTTGACATAAACATTGAGTGTAACAAGTGCAACGGCTATAAGTACTACATTGAAAACTCAGAAGATATAGAAAAAGGTGGGGTGAGAACCTGGCTGTTGAACACATTTGCAGTAAACAACCTCATCAATGAGAGTCACAAGATCAGACATCGCATCCTGTTTGAGAAAATACCACTCGGACAGGAATACCTGAACACCATAATTGAAGCCATGCGCGATAATTTCACTTTAAAGATTACCTACCAGGCATTCTGGCAAGACAATCCGGCAACATTCGATGTAAACCCATACTTTATAAAAGTATTTAAACAACGCTGGTATCTTCTTGCTTATAATCCTTACAGCGCTAAATTGCAAACCTACTCACTGGATCGTTTAAAACGTGTTGAAATAACTGAGAGTACATTTGATCTACCCAAAGATGTAGATTTTGAATCCTTTTTCGATGAGAGCTTTGGTATCATCTCAGGAGAAGACATCCCAACTGAAATTGTCCGGATAAAGGTACTCAAAAGACAGGATGCCTATATAAAATCACTTCCGTTGCACAGCTCACAAAAGGTGATTACCTCCAATGACTACTACACCATTTTTGAATACTACATTAAACCTACTTACGACTTTCGGCAGGAACTCTTGTCTCACGGAGCTCATGTTGAGGTCCTGAAACCTGAATGGTTTAGGAAGGAGGTTAGGGAGATTGTGAAGGAGATGCGCAATGCTTATTTAACATCGAAAATTAACCGTTAAATGGTTCCTTGATATTATTTTCCACATTGACATTTTTTTCCAAATATCTTAAGGCTAAATCTAAATATTTAATAACTATTTCTTTTTCAAATTTACCATTACTTATGTCAATAAGTATTTCATTATCAAAATTCCAATGTGGTGCAATAAGTTTGTAACCATATTGATCAAATGGTATGGGGTCTATATCAAATAATTCTTTAATTAAATACTGTGGTTCAGCTTTTCCTACGCTGGCTGCTTGGTTTTTAAAAGCAAAATATAATTGTTTGTTATTTTCCGCGAAATAAATACCTGCACCTGTTGGCCAATCATTTTTGTAAAAATGGAAACTATTTTCATTTTTCAAAGAATAATTTAAGTCAAATTTTTCAGACACCCTTTTAACCATTTCTTCAATTAACATTGATTTCATGTTATTGAAGTTTTGATAAACGATTATTGATGATTCAACATTATCTGCTAAAGCTTTTACTATTTCTTCTGAATTTTTTGATTCCATATCTTGATTTGTTAGTTGTTTTAAATGATTGATATATTGGACTAATGTCTCTCTTACAGTAGGATGACGTAATGATATTTTTAAGCATTCTTCAAGCCATTCTATTATATCGTTTTCATAAGAAAGGCAAATATATTCAGTAGCTCCACTACTTTGTTTGCTAGCTTCGTTGCCCCATAAAGTGAGATAAAGTATTATATATTTTCCGATGTCATATTTTTGTTCAGCATAGTTATTATACCTTATTAATTGTTCTGATTGATCACGAGCATATATTTTATTTTCTATAATAATTGCTTGTTCTGGATTTTTGATTATAATATCTAATCTTCCATCAGTAATTACATGCTCAGTTATAACAGTCACATTACTGCAGTCAAAATCTAAACTACTGTTTTTCTGAGCTATCATTTTTACAAATAAATTTAAAAATTCATCTTTTAGTCCATGGGTCCCACCTGGGTTTAATAAGGCTGCTAATATCAATGAATGTTTGTTTTCATAATGATTTACGCCTAGTGTCTGGAATATATTAAAACGACCTCCTGTTGCATCAAGAACTGCATCATTTTTTTTCTTTATACTTAACACTACTGCTAAAAGTTTTTCAATACTTTTTATTCTCATAATATTAAAGTTTTAATGTTCTTTTTATTATTTATGTCTTAATCCAACCTCTCTACCTTAAAATCACTTTTATAACAATTCGCCTTTGTATAATCAAATCTGTAGAGTCTCATGTATGCTTCTCTTATCTCTTTTGCACCATTATAAAATGGATCTGAAGTATGATGAAGAGTTGTTACTGTAATCGTCATATCCGGTGTCAGAACTGTTCCATTATTCCTCTTTATTCGTTTGGGTGTAATTCTAAATACTTTTGCCATGGTGAAAATTTAAATTAATGTAAAAATATGAAACATATTTATATAAAAAACAATATTTATTTAAAAAAAGAATTTTAATAAGATTGCAATTTTCCTGCTAGGATTTCAATGCAAAGTGAATTTGCAATTTTATTGCGTGATTCAGCTGCAAAAAAATAATATTTTGGCTCCGAATCATTAGCTATTACTAACTTAAAAAACTTCATCATTATTTCACTCATTTCATCAATTTGTAAAGGACTATCAGGAGAATATTCAAACAGAAAATAGAAATGTGTGAAATCAGACAACTTGTTATATATCTCGAAATTTTGCTCTTCAAAAACATCACTAATTAAATCAGTTCTATCAAAATCATCAGGATCATATCTTATTGAAATACTCATATCTTTCACAAAATAATTTATATCGTTAAAATCACTTTCAGATAAAGGAGTTTTATAAACTGAGCTATTATCTTCATGTAACCAATATCCCCACCTCTCTTTAGTTGAGGTAGAAGTATCGTATGATATTATAATTGGCATAATCAATATTTTTCCTTCAAAAATAGCAGAGTGATACGCCAAATTAAGGCATAGCCATGTATTAAATTTATTAATTGAAATGGAATTACTAACTTAGCCGGGACACAGAGTTAAGCATAAACGCTTATTTTTGTGTAATATGAGAAAACAAAGAACCCATTTTGACAAGGCATTCAAAGAGAATGCGGTCAAACTCAGTTTAGAACGCAAGAATATTTCCGAGCTTGCACAGGAATTGGGTATTGCCCCCTTTCTTTTATATCGTTGGCGGAAAGAATACCAGCAGAAAGGAGAAGCCAGTTTCCCCGGACACGGTGTCCAGTCATTAAGTGAAGATACCAAAAGGATTGCTGAACTGGAAAAACGCCTTGGCGAGGCTGAAACGGAGCGGGACATATTAAAAAAAGCTTTGAGCATCATCTCCAAGAGAGATCGTTGATCTATCTCTTTATAAAGGAATATAACTCGAAACAATGGACGGTCGAGGTGATGTGCAGAGTACTGAAAGTCCCCAGGAGCAGTTATTACCGCTGGCTTAAAGATCCGGAGGGCCAACGTAAGCGCAAATATATGGAGCTGGATGAAAAGATCAGGGATGCATATTTTGCGGCTAAAGGACGCAATGGAAGCCCCCGGCTGGCGAAGGATTTGCAGGTATCCGGAACTCCCGTCTCGAGAACCACAGTAGCATGCCATATGAAAGAAATGGGCTTGAGCAGCAAACTCTCGAGACGATTCAAAGTGACGACGGATGCCTCTCACAACTA
>JBAZIG010000079.1:0-5778 GCA_041651955.1 Minisyncoccota bacterium
GCGTTGACTGTGTGTTTTTTTTGGTTAGACAATAGAAAAGAGATAGCTTACAATCCTTCAACAATATTATACTTGCTGCTTGATTCTACTGGGTCACTTACCCATAGATGAAATCCGGAATCAGTAGAATCTTAAAATCATCTAAAATATCAATAAGTTTTTATCTCAATTATGTTTGCAAGTTCATAACTTTCAAATCCAATCTGATATTAGTGAGATAAATTATGAACTTAATGCATATTATATGTTCTTTAGTTTGAATATTATTTACTAAAAAATGTTAAATAATTTCCATTTGAAAAAAAATAAACTTAACAATATAAAAAACCAAATCGATATGTTTGTTTATTAGTTTCTTTTCTATACCTTTACATATATTAAGTCAATCGGTTTAGCAGGATTTAAAAGTATGGTAAGAATATCTATGCAGGACATAGCAGACAGGCTTGGTATATCTCGTGGTACTGTATCTCTTGTGTTAAGTGGCAAAGCTAAATCTGGGAGAATTAGTGAAGAATTGCAATCAAAGGTAAAGGCATTAGCAAAAGATCTAAATTATTTCCCCAATGAAATTGCCCGCAGCTTAAGCACTGGTGTCACAAAATCTATCGGTGTTATTGTTACTGATATTTCAAATGAGTTTTTCGGTAAGATGGTATTTTACATACAAGAGCAGGCTAAATCTTATGCATATTCAGTTATTGTAGTAAATACTAACGAATGTTTAGAGGATTTTGATGAAGCTGTAACGATTTTAATGAATAGACAAGTGGATGGCATCATTTTAGTGCCAGTTGAAGGTGGTAACAAAACTGTCAAAAATATTATTAATAGAAAAATTCCTTTGGTGCAAATCGATCGCTTTTATCCTGATATCAATTCAAATTATATAGTAATTGATAATTATGATGTTTCTCGAAAAGCAGTGGAATTACTTATTGAGGAGGGCTATAAAAGGATTGCTGTTATTTGTTACAATATAGGTTTAGCCAGTTTAACTGAAAGGAGGCAGGGATGGATTGATGTAATGAAAGAAAGAGATTTATTTGATGTTGAATTGATCAAAAATATCGACTATGATAATCAAGATTCTGAAATTGAAAAGGCAATCATTGATTTAAAGAATGACACAGATAAAGTAGATGCGATCTTTTTTTGTTCCAGAAAGGTATTTCTTACAGGTGTAAAATATATGTTTAAATATGACATTAAAATTCCTGAAAATATGCATGTTATTTGTTTTGATAAAATTGACGCTTTTACTTTTGCGAATACTCCTGTTACCTATATTGAACAGCCAATTCAACAAATGGGTCAGAAAGCAATAGATTTACTTTTAGATCAAATCAGGGGGAATGATCAGATTAATCATTTAGTTTTAAATTCTGAAATTAAATTTTCGGTTTAATATATTCTGGTTTTTTATTTTTTCATTCAACAAAGCTAAACCGGTTTAGCTTTGTTGAAAATCTTTTGATGATGAAATAAATTATAAATCAAGAAACACTATTTAATTTTTAATAATGAGAAAGTAAGAATATGAAGAAATAATAGATTAAGCAAATTCTCTTCTATGAGCTCATTAAGATGCTTTATCTTGATTTCTTTGGAGATGATTTTCTCATGCGCAGTTATCACTTAAAATAATAGCATAAAACACTAAAATGAGAGATATAATATGAAAAACCGGTTTTATAACTTATTGTCATTATTACTCATTTTTCAAATGAGTTTTTCTCAGCTATCTGGTCAATCGCAACATTCACTTGTTCCGGTTCAATCGCATGACACTTCTGTTTTAGATTGGAAACTGTGGGGATATAGACCCAATTACTGGAAAATGGATTTTGATTTTGATAAACTATCTGGGAATTGGGCTGAATATGCTGAAATTGATTTTAAAATTCCAGGTTCGGTACAGATGGCATTGAAAAATGCATTAGTTATAGAAGATTGGAACATCGGACTAAACAGCAAGGATATTGAATGGATAGAGAACAGGCATTGGCTAATAACAACCAGAATACCTGATACGTGGATTGCTGATAAAGAGAAGCAGGTAATATTAGAATGCAAAGGATTGGACTATAAAGGATATGTTTATGTGAATGGGAAAGAGATAGGTCAGTTTGACAATGCATTTATTCCCTATACATTTGATATTACAGAAAATTTAAAAGGAAGAAATAATTCCATAGTTTTTGTTTTTGAATGTCCCCCGGCTTATTTGGGACAGATAGGCTACACATCTCAGGTGAAAGATTGGAAACCTCGTTTCAATTATGGCTGGGATTGGGTACCACGAATAGTGCAAACTGGCATTTGGGATGATGTGTTTTTGTATGTCAAAAACAAAAATATTGCTTCATTATCATCTATTCAAGTATTAACCGATGCTGATAAAAGAGACGATAAAGGACGTTTATCAATCAAAGCAGAGCCTGATAATCGTGCTCTAAAAGGAAGTGTAAAAGTGGAGTTGACGTCTCTGGATGGAGAGAATATTCTATCCGAAACACTATCTGCCAATAAACTTTCTTCTGGGATATTATGGGATAATCTTATAGTAAAACGTTGGTATCCAAATGGTTTAGGCGATCAGGTTTTGTATACTTTAAACTTGATTTTATATGATGAAAATGATGTAATTGCTCAGCAAAACACCTACAGGATCGGATTTAGAAATTTGGAATGGCTGCCTACTAAAGGAGCACCTGCTAACGCTGATCATTGGCTTTGTTCTGTAAACAATCAATCATTCTTTCTGCAAGGAATTAACTGGACACCTATTCGCCCCAACTTTGCAGACTTGACACAATTAGATTATCAGAAATTATTGAAATCATACAAAAATATGGGTGTGAATGCCATTCGAATTTGGGGAGGAGGATTCCCTGAAAAAGACTGGCTTTATGATATTTGTGACGAGATGGGGATACTTATATGGCAGGATTTTCCATTAAGTTCTTCTGGTCTTGAAAATTACCCACCTGATGGAGAAAAAGAGATTTATGAAATTACAGAAATCGCAAGGCATTATGTTACCCGTTTGGAGCATCATCCTTCATTGATGCTATGGTGTGGTGGAAATGAACTTTACCAAAAAGGAGATGTTGCGCCAATAACAGATACTCATAAAATGATTGCAGCGATAAAACAGGTTGTTAAATCGCTTGATCCTACTAGAAAATTTGTTCCCGGCTCTCCATCGGGTCCCACCATAAGTAATGATCCAAGTTTATATAGTCAAGCAGTTAGTTGGGATGTACACGGCCCTTGGAAACTACCTTTTACTCAACCCTCAAATTATATGGAATTAGTAAAGAATTATTGGACGAAGAGTGATGCAATGATGCATTCTGAAGCTGGTGTTCCTGGAGCAATGTCTGTAGAAATGATGAAAAAGTATAAAGGGAAATATGAATTATTGCCAGCAAGTACGGATAATCCTTTGTGGCGGAATGTGAACTGGTGGATTCAGTGGAATGAGTATTTATCAGAAGGGAAAAGTCCCGATAATTTAAAGGAATATGTTGCCTGGAGTCAACAAAGACAGGCTGACGGTTTATCTACAGCAGTAAAGGCAGCGAAAAACAGATTCCCTGGGTGTGGAGGTTTTTTTATTTGGATGGGACATGATAGTTTTCCCTGCATGGAAAATACTTCAATCATCGATTTTGAGGGAAATCCGAAACCGGTCGTGAATAAATTGTCTAAAATATTTAATGATAACACATATTTAAAACAACATGAAAACAATTAATGCTATTAAATCCTTGTATTATATCATAATACTATTATTCATGATCGGCTGTGGTAATTCAACTTCAGAAGACCATCAAAATGATAAAGATTCAACTGGAGAGGAACAAAAGAATGAAGTTGCTTCAATGGAAGATGTTCCTAATCCTGTTTTGGGAGAACCTATAGCAGATTATACTAAATGGGAAATCAAAAACGGCAAGTTTTATTTTGATGGAGATTGGAAATTTTTGAAAACGGCCAAACCACTTATTAATTTTTCAGATGCTGCCTCGGTTGACAGGTTAATTTCTAATTTGGATATCATTAGGTCTAAGTATTATACCAGTATTGAACTGAATTGCTATTGGCATCAATTTGATTTAAATGGAGATGGAATTCCTGATAAATCGTTAGAACCTTTAAATAAACTGATTAATGCTATTTATGATAAAGGAATGTATCCCTGTCTTTCTGTAGAAACATATGCTGTTGGTGGTGGTGCTATACCTGATGGTTTTTGGGAATTGAACCCAGATGCATTTGCCATCAATGACAAAGGGGAGAAGGTAACAGATACCGAATATGGGTTTGGTTCAAAAGTTGTCTCTATTTTTCATGAAGGCTATAGAAAGACTGCTCATAGATTTATTAAAAGTTTGGCTGAGGGTATAGATACCAGAAAAATACTCTATTTCGAAACAACAGTTGAACCCCAGTATATGGGAGCCATACCGCTCTGTTATAGTGAGTCGGCTAAAAATGAATATAAGAAATGGAGGAGTGAAAATGGAATAACAGATACTGAATCTGAGATACCGAATTCTTTTCCAATCCCAGATTCATTTTTAAAAAATGAGACTTGGAATAAGTTCAGAGCTCAATTTCTTGCCAAATGGATAAATGATGATGCTGCTGCCTATCGCGAAGTTGCAGGCGATCATGCTTATGTTGCAGTTGATTATCTGGATGCAAACGAAAAGGAACAGTTCCTCAGAATGGGAGAACCATTGGAATTTCTGTCACACCTAACAGCTCCCAATATTATTCAGGTCAATTGGACATGGTATTTTCCTGAAAACAAACCTAATCAAAAAGCTTATGACCGTGTTTGGAGTGTGATGAGAGAAAATAAAACAGATTGGGCGATTTCGGAACATATGACATTTAATGGGAGTGATTTTACAAGTTATAGTGATTTTGAACTCAAAAAAATATTGGAAAACACATTGAAACAAGGTACTCGTTTCGGTTGGGAATTTGTTAGTGTCACTCCTGATAGTAATGGAAGTTTTAGTTTGTATAACAACGATTGGTCGCCTAAAAGAGTGATGTCATATGTAGATGACCATTGGGGATATTGGCTCATGAGAGTTGAAGAAATTGAAAAATTAATAGTGAAATGACCACTTTTACTAAACCTTAATATTAGAATAAATGAAGACAAATTTTTTTGCCTCCCTATTGGGGCTTTTCTTAATACTAATTTCTTGTGGAAAAGATGAAATTCAAAATGAATTAGAGGATTCATCCAATCAATCTGAAAATTTGATTACAGTAAATAGTAAAGATGTGTTGGGAAAAAGTATTCGTGATTTTGATGTTCTCCCGGAGAATGATCCATCCACGAATATGAAAAACCTCCAAATGGCAATTGACTGGGCATCAAATAGCGGAGCAGCTTTGTTTGTTGAGCCTTCAGATCAACCATATCATGTACAAGGAGGATTAATATTAAGGAATAATGTATCATTGATAGGTGTTCATGGACCTACTCCACGAGGAACAATTAACCCTAAACAAAAGGGCACACCTGTGGGTAGCGTTTTCAGAATCACCGATAGGAGGAACCCTTTTATCACCGTTGAAGCAGGTACACAAATTAAAGGTGTACAGTTTTGGTATTCAGATCAAACAATCAATGATCCTGCAAAAATCGTTCAATATCCTGCCACAATTAAAGCTTCCCAAACGAGTAGTGCACAAGGTGTATTTTTATCTTGTCTTACTTTTTATGGAGAGTATTTAGCAATCGAT
>JBAZIG010000080.1:0-5732 GCA_041651955.1 Minisyncoccota bacterium
ATTATAAATGGAATGGTTCATGGGGACATAAAGGAATAACATCGTCTCCAATGGCATCTATTCCAACAACTTTATATACTGGTTGTATTTTTGATGGTAATTTAGCAACCATTATCCCAAAGAGTGTTCAAAACTTAATTGCACTATGGTGTTACTGTAGTTCTAAAGAATTCCGTGCAGAATTAAAAAAAATCGACCAAAATTTAGCTATTTCGACAGCAGCATTAGTAAAAATACCTTTCGATTTAGAGTATTGGCAAAAAGTCGCCTCCGAAAAATACCCCAACGGCCTACCCAAACCATACAGTGATGACCCCACACAATGGTTGTTTCATGGGCATCCGGTAAAAGCCGAAAATGCCTTACAGGTAGCTTTAGCTCGTTTGTTAGGCTACCGATGGCCTGCTGAGAGTGATGAAAAAATGGAGTTGAGTGAAGAAGCTAGAGAACTAATAAAACAGGTAAAAGAACTGCAACTGCCTTTTGATGAAGATGGCATAGTGTGTATTACACCTGTATATAGCGAGCAGCCCGCAGCCGAGCGGCTTAGACAACTATTACAAAAAACTTGGGGTGAAAACTGGAACAACACAGTATTGGCAGAATTGCTCAAACAAGCCGGATCCAAGAAAAACAACCTGGAAGACTGGCTACGTGATGAGTTTTTTTCCCAACACTGCAAAGTCTTTAAAAACCGTCCCTTTATCTGGCACATTTGGGATGGACGCAAAGATGGATTTTCAGCCCTGGTAAATTACCATAAATTAGATAAGGAAACTCTGAAAAAGCTTATATACACCTATCTGGGAGACTGGATCCGCCAATGCGAAGCCAAGCTCAAGTCCGGAGAAAGCGGAGCTGATGGCTTGCTGAGTGCTGCTCTTAAGCTCAAAGAAAAACTGGAACTCATTCTGGGGGGAGAGCAACCCTACGATATTTTTGTTCGGTGGAAAGTACTGGAAGAACAGCCCATCGGATGGGATCCTGATTTGAATGACGGGGTACGGTTAAATATTCGCCCCTTTATAGAAGCCGGAGTACTCCGTTCCCGTTTCAACATCAAATGGGGCATTGACAGGGGCAAGAATCCTGCTGGTAGTCCATGGGGTGAGATAAGAGATAACGACAAGCATTTAAGCTTGGAGGAAAAAAGAAAAGCAAGAGGAAAATAATAAATTGAGCATTTAAATGAATTTGAAAGATAAAATACTGGAAGGATTTAAGAAAGCCACTGTACACAACAGCAGTGTGATGGTGGCTCCCGAGGTTATCCTTTGGCCTGATTTGGAACGGCAGTGGGAACCTGTAATAGGGAATTTACAAGCCGATTATGGAGCTCTGTTTGTTCTGGGTGAATACCAGCCTGAAAAGCTTACCGGACCTGCCATATGGCTAAAAACAGTGGTTTCAGGGACGTTGTCAGATTGTGGTTGGCATAATGATTTGACGCCTATCATTTATCTGCCCGGGATTTCAAGAAGCCGTTTGAAAGATGTTAGCAGCCTTGGACTGGATCTACAACCATTGGCTGAATATCAATATACTGGAACATTCTTCAACCAGTACAATAGCAAAGAATGGACCGTGTTGGCATTACTTACCAATCAGGAAGACGGACTTGGATTGAGTGTCAAGCAGGATAGTGCCACTAAGGAAGCATTGATCAAATCATTGCCTGTTTATTTTGAAATGGATATAGCTGCACTCTCTGCTCCGGTAATAGATGCGGAATTCATTAATGGGCTTGTTTTCCCCAATGTTATTCTTTCAATTTTAAAGTGGATGTCCATAGGTGATGACTTTTTATCTGGAATGGATCCATCCTTAAAAGAAACCTTCCGGGACATGTGTCAAAGCCGTTATGGTTTTATCCCTGATCATAAAAATATTAAAGAAATAGCCCTGAAACTCGGTAAACAGGAGAATGCATGGAAACATGTTTGGAGCTTTTATGCCAACTCACCTTCGAAATACCCAATAATTGAAACCCTTTTAAGAGAAGCGAAACCCGAGGATCTGGGAGAAGGGTTCTTCTCAATACCTTGTGAAAGCTGGCCTCAAATCAACGAGGAAAGAGAAGCACAGCTTCGCGATGATCTTGAAAAACTAACAAAAAAGGATATTGAATATATAAAAAGCAGTATAACCAACCTTTATGACAAACACAAAGAACGAAAAAAATGGGTATGGACTGAACTGGGTTATTCTCCTTTAGTCACTGCATTGGAATATTTAACCGAATTATTGGAATATGTCAACAATCCATATCCTTCGGCGTCCCTAGATGAAATCATACAGTATTATACACAAGAGGGCTTTTATTCGGACACCTGTATGCGAAAGGCTTATGCTGCCGTTAAAACTGAGAAGGACAAATCGGTGATCCGCGAATTGATACAACTGATATACAAACCCTGGTTGGAACGAATTACTGAAAAATTTCAAAACCTGGTAATTAACAACTTTTCAGAAACAAAACAACAAGCTACAAAAGAAGAAAAGCATTCGTTTTATCTTTTCGTGGATGCCTTACGCTATGAAATGGCCAGAGAGTATGTATCATTACTGGATAAAAGAGGTTTTAAGGTCGGGTGTACTCACTTATTTGCGGCACTTCCCACTTTAACTTCTACTGCTAAAGTTAAATCCAGCCCTGTTTCCGAAGAGGTGAACACAACCAGCGAGATCAATGATTTTACTCCTTTTTTCAAAACAGGAAAACCTGCCAACATTACTAATTTCAGAGCAGAACTTGAAAATAAAGGGTATATGCATAGCATAAAAAAAGGTTTTGATCCTGAAAGATCTTATTGGGTGGAAATCGGCAATATTGACACACGCGGACATGAGGAACAGTCCGAAATGCTCAAAAGAGCAGATGAGTTATTTGATGAAATTTCAGAAGTTATTGATACAGCTATCGAAGCCGGTGTCAGAGAGATGAAAATTGTGACAGATCACGGATGGCTAATGCTTCCCGGGGGATTGCCATCGGCTAAGATCGTCAAAGACTTGACTATTGCCCGATGTGGAAGGTGTGCCTACATCAAAGAAGGCGTTAAGACAAATTTGACTCACCTTCCTTGGGAGTGGAATCCCTCCGTTTACATTGGTTATGCTCCGGATATTTCTTTTTTTAGGAACAATGAAGAATATGCACATGGTGGTATCTCTTTGCAGGAATGTATTATCCCGGTATTAAACATATTCATTCCACAAAAAGAAATAATAACCGCCAAGATTGTATCTCATAGGTGGGCTGGTTTGCGATGCATCATAGAAACGGAAAACACGCCGGATGGTTTTATAATAGATATTCGAACCAAGTATAATGATGAAAAGACATCCATTGTAATATCGTCCAAGCAAAGTATCTCTGACAATAACTGCAGTGTGATGGTTAAAGACAGTGCAATCGATTCAGCTGCTGTTATAGTCCTCACAGATGAAAAAGGGAAAATCATTGATAAGATTAATACGACTATAGGAAATTAAGATATGGAACTTGATAACATTGATATTATTGCGTCCAAAGCATTTGAGGGTTATATTGTTCGAAAAGATCTTCTGGAGCAGTTCAGGAAAGCTTATCCTGTACCTACTTATGTCATTGAATTTCTTCTAGGAAGGTATTGCGCTACGATCAATCCTAAAGAAATTGAGGAAGGCCTTGATGTCGTTAAACGTCAGCTGCAAGATAGAACTGTAAGACCTGGCGAAGAAGAATTTTTTAAGTCAAAGGCCAGGGAAAGAGGATCCATAAGGCTGATAGACATCATAACTGCCCGTTTAGATACAGGTTCTGATAGTTATGTTGCCACATTACCAAGTTTACGATTAAACAAAGTACGCATCTCTCCGGATATAGTGAATGCCAACGACAGGATGCTAACAGGAGGCTTTTATGCCGAAATCGAGTTGGAATATGATGCTGCCATTGCCCAAGAGAATAGCGGTCGCCCCTTCGGCATTGCCTCAATTCGTCCCATACAGTTATCGAAAAGAGACGTTCTAGACTTGCTCTATAAAGGCAGAGAAAGTTTTACATTAGAAGAATGGAAGGATTTTCTGATCCGAAGCGTTGGCCTTGAACCAACAAGTTTAACTAATAAGGCTAAAAATGTGCTTTTTGTAAGGATGGTACCCTTTGTTGAACGAAATTACAACCTGGTAGAGCTAGGACCCAGAGGCACGGGTAAATCTCACCTGTATCAGCAAATTTCTCCTTACTCACATTTGGTATCGGGAGGCAAAGCCACCGTAGCAAAGATGTTTGTCAACATGGGTAATGGAGAAAGGGGGTTGGTTTGCAAGTATGATGTGGTCTGTTTTGATGAGGTGTCAGGTATCTCCTTCGACCAGAAAGATGGAGTAAATATCATGAAGGGATATATGGAGAGTGGAGAGTTCAGCCGCGGAAAAGAACCCATTCGAGCAGACGGAGGAATAGCCATGGTAGGCAACTTTGATGTGGATGTAGAGCATCAGCAACGAGTTAGTCACCTCTTTGGACCTATGCCCAAAGAAATGCGTGATGATACAGCCTTCATGGATCGTATTCATGCGTTTGTTCCGGGATGGGATTTCCCAAAATTGAATAAGACATATTTAACTGAGCATTTTGGGATGGTGAGTGATTTCCTGGCAGAGTGCTGGACTCGGATGAGAGATGTCAGCAGATTATCATCTGTGCTACATCGTATTGATTATGGCGGGGCTTTTAGCGGTCGTGATACCTCTTCGGTGAATAAGACACTAAATGGATTGTTGAAGTTGATGCAACCTGATCCCGAAGCACCTGTTTCTGACGAACTCCTGGAATGGGCTGTAAAAATAGCTCTTGAATATAGAAGAAGAGTGAAAGAACAGCAGAAAAGAGTAGGATCTGCGGAATTTCGTAATACTCATTTTAGCTATCGTATAGGAGAAGATGGTGTGGAAACATTTGTTACAACACCTGAAATTCACAGTGAAAACACTATTGGCGAAGACCCCATGCCTCCCGGGCAGATTTGGACCATAAACATGGGAGGTAATCATGACGAACCCACCGGCTTATACAAAATTGAAATCAATGCGATGCCCGGCTCTGGTGTGAAAATATTAAACAAACCTGCTCCCCCGGCATTTCAGGAATGTGTGCGTTATGCTGAGCAAAACCTGTACAGTAAAGCTAAGGAATTAGTGGGAGATAGAGATTCCAGAAATCACGAGTTCTCTGTGCAGCTGAGAGCTTTCGATGCATCTAAAAGTGGTAATGGAATGGGGATGGCAGTCTTAATTGGACTATGCAGCTCCATGCTTGAGAAACATATAAAAGGTGGATTGATCATTGTAGGCCAACTGAATCTGGGCGGATCACTTGATACCATTTACAATGCGGTGAACCTGGCTGAATTGGCGGTTGAAAAGGGAGCGACTACACTGCTCATTCCCCTAAACGCCAGAAAACAATTGAATGAACTCTCTGATGAAATGATTACCAAAATCAACATTCAGTATTATACCGATCTGAAAGATTGTTTGATCAAAGCGATACTGGAGTAAAAAGAAAATGTTTCAGTATAGTTTCAGTTAATAAAAAACAAAACCCTGCAACTCTTTGATATGCAGGGTTTTCATTTTTGGTATTTGTGCCCAGGACAAGACTCGAACTTGCAC
This sequence comes from Minisyncoccota bacterium, assembly GCA_041651955.1. GTDB lineage: Bacteria > Patescibacteriota > Minisyncoccia > Minisyncoccales > Minisyncoccaceae > UBA2558. Next base: position 5,662 of record JBAZIG010000080.1, read on the forward strand.
ACCGCAACCGGCACCACCCCCTCAAAGTGGCGTGTCTACCAATTCCACCACCTGGGCAATTTGCGCGGCAA
>JBAZIG010000081.1:0-5723 GCA_041651955.1 Minisyncoccota bacterium
TCCTCCGCAGACTCAGAGGTATACGAAATCACCCTTCCCGGTCTCACAAAAGGCGCAGTGATCACCGTAAACACCAAATGCAACCAATTCGGCCGCAAATCCGGGAAACTCACGCTGAAATAGAAACCATCTCAAATAGAAACTATACCAATTCGGCCGCAAATCCGGGAAATTGATCGTGAAACAGGATACGGTTTTATTTTGATACTTGCCACGTTCCGGATACCTGAAGAGATATACCCATTACAGTTCCGCTACCTGTAAGAGTTCCTGATATACTGGATTGATCTGCAGAAAAATTACCTTCGAAAGTTGCGGTAACATCATAACCTGTAAATCCTTCATAAGTAATCTCATCGATGTATATCTGGAACAATATGGATTCGTCTGTAAGGTAAATGATCTGGCCGGGATATCCTCTGACGGTAACGTTTTCTTCATCCAAGATTGTCATTGACATTGATCCTGTCTGGGAAATCATGACTGCATTTACAGTAGCTGTTCCTGACCAGTTTGTGTTGAACAATGAACTCAAATCTCCTTTTTGAGTCAATGTAAAAGCTTGTTTTTCCCCGTTGGAATTTTCTACTGTAATCCTTGCGGTTCGAGTACTTCCCGGGTTTGTCCGTATTATAATCTGGTTGTCAATCTTTGTATCGGATGCTTCATGCGATAAGATTGAGACAGTACACCAGCTTTCAGCATTGCAGGACAATACCCAGGGGAGACTGCTCAAAACTGAAAAATCCAGGGTGTGCGGACCTTCAAAATTAACAGTTGTTGTTGAAGGCTCAGTTATGCTAAAAGCATGTTGTGTTACATTCACAATACGGGTTACGGTGTCAGCCTGAAAAAGAATAGACGAAGATCTGAAAGTCGATATATTATGCATGGCAGAGATAGAAACATAGATGTCTTCGTTGCCATTTCCTGTCTGTGGTGAAAAGGAAAACCAATTGTTTTCAGCAAGTGCGTACCAATTTGCATTTGATTCCACATTGACAGTCGCATTACCTCCTAATGCAGGTAGTTGAATATCAGCAGGATTCACACTCAAAACACCAAGATCTGACCTTTGCCGGATAATAACGGCAATACTTCTTTCTCCCGATACAATGGTCAGATAGTAAGTCATTGTGTGTTCAGATTTGTTCTCAGGAACCGTGAAATTCACTGTTTGGAGGCTTGTTGAACCTTTTCCCGATTTGGGATAAACCGAAGGCGTGTCAGATATTTCAACATCTCCAAGCTGACAAGATATGATGGATATCCAATCTGCAGATGAATAAAACAAAAAGCCATATGAATTTGAAGCAGGCGGGATAGTATAAGTAAGGTTTGCGTTGTTGTAGGGCTTTAGTGTAACCGGATTATCCTGTGCCCCGCCGTTACAATTATTGAGGATCAGCAGACAGCACAACATAAAAGGGTTAATTAATAAAATGAATCTTTTCATAAATACACATATGAGTTCAGGAGAACAGTTCTTTGTTATTATTCATCAATTCTTCAACTTTTGCAGCTAACTTAGTCGATAGTCTGGTGTCTTTTAAGCGTTGAAATTGTCTATGTGAATGGACATCGCTCCCTGCATAGCTATACATGTTTTCTCTTAATAGGTAGTGCATGATTTCTTTTGAACGAATACCGTACACACCGCTCAAGGATAACAGATTTAATTGAAAAAGGCATCCCATATCCATAAATTTGTCAAATGCGTCCATTTTTTTTGCTAAATAAATGTATCTTTCAGGATGGGCTAAAATGGGCTTATAGCCTGCTGTCATTAATGCAAAAATAGTCTCTTTAACGTACGGATATTGGAAAAAATAAGACATTTCTATCAACACACCTGTTTTCCCAAGAATAAGAAGATCTTTGCCAATTTTTAACGTTTCATTACACATATATTCAGCAGCCATATGGATTTGTATATGGAGGTCTTCCGGAAGAATATCCATAAATGACTTAAAACGTTCCTTTAGAAAAGATTCGTTATTCTTTGGGAACATATCTGTATCGACATGAGGTGTAAATACTACTTGAGCGATCCCGTTCTCCTGGTATTTACGTAAGACATTGACAGCTTCCTGATCGTCTTGAATGCCGTCATCTACTCCAGGTAAGATATGTGAGTGAATGTCACAGGTAAAGGGGAGTTCACCTAATTTAAAGCCTCTGTGAAAATACATATTAGTTTTAGTTTAATCTTTTCTTTCGTTTCTCGTTCTCTTCAACACCGTAACCGTATCCATAACAGTACCCGTATCCATAACCGTGTCCGTAAGCATTTTTTGAAAAATTTACTGCATTAATTACCAGAGATACCTTAGGGAGTTTTCCGGTATCATGGAACTCCTGTATTTGAGGTATCATACGCAAATCAGCCATTTTTGACCGGATTACATAAAGGGTAATGTCAGAATAACGGGCAATATTAAATGTGTCGGCCGCCAGAAAACAGGGAGAAGTATCCATAATTATAAAATCATAATTATTAGTAAGAGGTTTAAGCAGTTCGCTTACTTTGCTGGTAGAAAGCAATTCAGATGGATTGGGTGGTATGGGACCTGCAGTCATAACGTGAAGGTTCTCGTGTACTTTACTGGGAGTGATGAGATTGGAAACATCTGTCTCTTTTCCAATAAGGAAACTTGTTACCCCCGCTTTATTACTTATATCAAATATTTTATGGATTTTAGGTTTTCGAAGGTCCATACCAACCAGGATCACTTTTTTCCCAATAGATGCAAGTGCAATGGCAAGGTTAGTGCTGATGGTAGACTTCCCTTCACCTGCTATGCTCGAGGTCACCTGTATGACTTTTCCCTCGAGGAATTGCATATTCGCCCTAAGCATACGGAAGGCTTCAGTGATCTTATCTTTATTTTTAAAATCTACAAGAATAATATCATCTTTAGCTTTTGGAATAATTGCGAAAACGGGAAGTTTGGTCCTTTTTTCCACATCCTGCTTTCCATATACTTTTCTACGTAAAGACTCCTTTATAAAAAAGATGCCCGGAGGGATCATGATACCTAATAATAATCCCATAAGACAAATATTTCTTTTATTTGGCTTAATGGGGGTGACTTTGGTGTAAGGCACTTCCATCATGCGGGCATTGTCAGGAAGTGCATACAACGAGATCATATTTTCTTCCTTTTTCTGTTGTAAAAGACGGTATAATGGTTCAATTATCTCTTGTCTGCGTTCCAGACGGGCAAGTTCCAGTTGTTGCGTGGGAATATTGGATATATCTCTTTTACCCCGCGATATTTGATTATGAAGGGCATCAATACGTAACTTATATGTTTTTTCTACATTGTCGATGGTCATATTAATGCCTTCACGCAGGTCTTTAAGTTGTAAGTTAGCGTTGATCACCCGGGGATTGCTCAGGCTTGATCCCGCAAGAAGCCGGTTACGTTCAATAACAAGGTTATTGTACTGTTCAATACCGGCAGTCAGTCCTAAGTCTTTCAGACCCAGGTTTGCCGGGACCATGTCATAATCCGATTCCTGGTAGAGCAAGGATCCTTTGACCATATTCAACAGACTAATCTGGAGTTCTAATTCAGTAAGTTCGTCCCGATACCTTGCATCGGAAGTCAAGACAATTTGGGACTGGGAAGCCTCCTGGACAATACCCCTGGTAACCCGGTAACTGCTGTAATCACTTTCAATGATCCCCAGATCCTTTTCAATTTCAGTTAAACGTCCGTTGATGAATGCGATGGATTTGTTGACAGAGGCTGCCTTAAAATTGCGGGTGTCATTTATGTAATTAATAATCAACGCATTTAGTATATCTGATGATCGTTGGGGTATTTCTTCCTGCAATGATAGAAGGATTATGTCAGAAGAATTGCTGAGGCCGCTTCTTCCCTGACTTATCTGTGATACCGTCAGTCTGTCAGAAATTTGTCTTGCTTTTGCCCTGGGGCTGGTAACTATTATAAGAAAGGTGTCATGATTTGTAGTCATGTTGGGAACGCGATTGATGCTGAACAAACCAGCTGAAGTACTAATGATTTCACCAAATGCATAATTTCTGATTCCAAGAAAAACCTCTTCACCCTTGATTAAGAATTCATTTATTATAAAGCTTTCATTTTCAGATTGCAACGTTAGATGTATCTCCATATGTTGAATTTCAGACGCTGCAAGAGGCACGGGGTTTTCCCATTGAAACAGTAGTGGACTGTTTTTATAAAATTCTTTACTTTTAATTCTTTCTTTTTCAAAGTATTGAATATTCAGATTCAGCTCTTCGACCACATTTTGCATCAAAGATGTTGTTTTCAGAATATATAACTCATTACTCATTTTTTGTTGGAGGGACATACCGGAAAATTCTGACATCAACGCAAACTCGCTTGTAATAGCTCCTTTACTGCCTTCTTCAGATACAAGCATGATACTGCATGAAGTTTCATATACCGGGGTTTTATATAGACAATATGCATAAGCAATACCGAAACATACGATTAATGACAAAAGGATCCAAAACCGAAGTCCCCAAACAGTTTCAAGAATCTGACGAATATCAACTGTATCTTCTTCCAGAAATTTTATTTTTTCCGGGGTATACTGAAATTCAGACATTTTGAATGGTCATTTAGCATTATTTGAAAGAGACAAAATAACTGATACAACGGATACGGCTGACACCAGGATCGAAAGGGTAGTACTCCAGATACTTGCCGTGTTGGTTCCCTGTGCAATGCGTGATGCGCTTGGCGCTACATATAATACATCGTTCTGGTGCAAATAGAAAAAAGGAGAATTCATGATCTTGGCAGATTTCAGATCAATTTTAAAATGTTCTTGTACACCGTTTACCTCCCTGATCAGTAACACATTATCCCTTTCTGCCGCTATATTAAGATCACCTGCCATACCCAAAGCCTGTAAAATGGTGGTTCGCTCAGATGGCATGGTATATGTCCCCGGATTTCGAACCTCACCCAGTACGGTAATTTTGTAATTTGTGAAACTGATTACTACTACCGGATCTTTGACGTAGTCATTTAAGCGTTCAGTAAGGTAATTCGTCAATTCTATACGGGACATGCCTTCAACGTGTATCCTTCCAAGAACTGGAAAATCAATGTTCCCTTCAGAATCTACCAGGTAGGGAAACAGGGATTGCGAAGAAGCATAACCTCCCATCATGTTTTCATTCAAAGTAAGATTGAACGGCATAACCACTGTTTTATCTGGGGCGGTTACCACAATGTTCAGCAAATCATCTTTTGCAATACGTGTAGTATACTCTGCCTGGATTTGCTGTTTCCTGACGGAATCAATATCCTGGAAATACAGAATATCTTTTGAAGTAGCACAGGAAAACAATACAAGAGTCATTACAAATAAAATACTTTTTTTCATAAACGGATAATACTATGTTGTTAAAGAAAAATAATGAAGGATGATAAACTGATAACGTAAAGAATGATGCTAAAAATATGCAAAAAAACTGTAACTTTGTATGCTTTATTTGTTGCTTAACATAAAATAACTGAGTTTGGTCGTTTTTACTTTGATTTCGGTATTATATGTTGCATAATCGGTACAGTAAGTTTCTAATTAAATGAACCTCAAACTCCCGGAAGAACTGAACCAGATACTCTCATTCGCACGTGAGGAGGCGATGCGTTTGGGTAGTTACACCATAACAGGCGATCATATATTTCTGGCGATTATCCGCCACCAGGAAA
>JBAZIG010000082.1:0-5697 GCA_041651955.1 Minisyncoccota bacterium
GCCAGTTAGATAAAGCCACTATATAAGTGCTACCGAAATCAAACCCAAACCGACCGGAATCAAAATGATATCCTCCAACCACATGATTCACTAGTATTGTATTGATTTATTATCTAGTTTCGACTTTCAGAAGAAAGTCATCCCCTTTGATATTGATATAATATTTTACAATGTTTTCTATTGATTGAAATAAACAATTGATTATGGTTCAGCATTTATCATTAATTTATGCATGATAGATGCTTCAAAAAAAGGAATTCTTAATAGTGAAGTATCTGATTAACAATTATTTTATAAAACATTTTCAGGAAACAATATGACTAAACAATTTAAGATAGCACTTGTTAAAGGAATAGATGAGAAATTAAAGGTTGACACAAAGTATTATGTAGATTCATATCATGTAAATATTTTCCCTGAAGAAATGGATGTTCGTTTCAAGGACATGTTTTCACGCGGCAGTGGGAACGAGCTACTTCCAAAAAATGGAAAGAAAGAAAACGCTGCAGCGCTATACTCATCTTCGATGCTCGCATTCAATTTCTTTCATTGGATAAATGAGAAACACCCCTTCAAGTATGAGGGTGTTACCTATGATAAAGTCGTCTTTGAGGAACAGTTTCGCTGTCTTGCTAATAGGAACAACAAAGCGAACATCGATATTGTACTCATTAGTGATGATAACAGGACGTTGCTTCTTCTAGAATCCAAGTTTACAGAGCACTTCAGTAATAATTCTTCGTATATGAAAAAAATTGGCCCTTCCTATACCAATCCCAAGAGTTACTTTTGCTCTGGGAATTCTTGGGCCGAAATTGTAGGAATTTACAGAAAGTTAGCCTCAGACTCTAAGAAAGGCTATTTCGACGGTATTAAGCAGGATATTTGCCACTTGATCAGCCTTAACAGCCTTATAGAAAATCAAGCAGCTCGTAATTGGTTTAACAAGGAATCGTGGATCAAGAAAATCTATGGAATAGAGCTTAACGGCAATGAAACTTTCATTTTTAAGAATATAGTCTTCTCCCCAAAAAATAATTTCAAGAAAGAGGCTGCATATACAAAAACCTACAAAGGACTCTATTCGGATTTTGAGGTTGAAGTACAAGGGAGAGGGTTTCTTCCTACGAATCTTACATTTTCAATGACGACATACGGTGAAATGTGGAAAGAATTCATGTCGAAATTGATATGGAACGAGTCCTTGAAGAAATATTTGCAGAGAAGGTATCTCGATTTGACAGTTTAATACTGTAAATCAATCTAAGAAGTCATCACTAGATTGCCAATTCTATGTAACGAAAGACAAACGGTATGGTTCATAGATAGATATGTCTCTCTAAACAGAAATCTCCTATAGCGCTATTCTTTTAACAAACTGTCCCAGGCATTCCGTATTTCAGAAAACTCATTAGCTGATAAGCATATCTTACGCCATTTAGCAATAATTTTTGGAACTGGCAAATAATTGGATTTGTAGTGTTTCCATAGTGTCGCCGTGAGGACAGAGGTAATACGGCGCAATTCCAGCTTTTCTTCAAAAGTTGGTAAATATTTATTATCATAATTCGTTTCTTCCACTAATATTTCAAGTCGCCTTATAGTGGCGTCTTCTAAACAATCTGAGAAACTAGTTGGTGAACATTTCAAAATACGATAAATTACCCATAAAGCAGAACCGACAGAATTTGTGGAACACCACAGCACATATTGGCGTAACATCTCAATAGCTTTATTTTTTCGAGAATTCCTATTATCATAATTTCCAGAAAAGATTATTTCGGTTAATGCGCTTAAACCATCTTTTTCTATATTATCATTTTTAGAAAACAGCGCTTTACAAATACGTTTTGTAACCTCATTTTTCTTCTCTGGATAAATATGAAGACTTGCCGATTCAGCCTCCAAAGTATACAATCCATACTTTTTAGTTTCTTTTAGAAGTCGTCTTAAGTCGGTTATAATATTATCAGAAGAATTCTTGCTGAGCTTGGGGCATATTACCTCCGTGACAAGTTTAAGCATAATATAAAAACGTGACTTAAATTCATCTTTTATAGATAGGAAATCATCTGGTTCGGAGTCATTTTTCTTCAGTTCATCTTTATCGGCATCCCACCAATCTTTCACTAACTGAAAAAATTCTATAGCTTCACTTTTTGTCCAGAAGCTTGAGTCAACGCTATTCGCACCAAGTATCTCGTGTACTATAGGAATTCGCCCACCTAGGATATCAACAGACTTCGTTTTTTGTCCCTTTTTTTGAATAGGAAAAGGGGTCCTCTTCACATGACTTTTGAATAGTTGAATAACATCTACCTCCTGTGGATGAGGAAGATTAAGAAAAGCAAATTTGTAGTAATCTGTACCTTTGGGAAAATCATCTTTGTCTGTATATTTTTTTGACCATAAGGCTTTTGAGACTTTTTCTATCTGATGTTTATTGATTAACTTAAATTTAAGTAGAGTAATAAGAGATGAGATCGCCCAACGACGTTCATCTATAATATCAGACAATGCTTGATTACATAATACATCTACTATCCCCTCTTGAATATCAAGGTCAGAGGCACCATCAGGTTTACGAGAAATCTCTAAAAATGGGAATGGATTAGGGTATTCGCTCTTGGTCAATTGATTTAATTCTCCGGGGAAACGAATACATAATAAATCGGGAACCATATTATATTGTTCCACATCTGTCATAGAAGAAATAAGTCGCTTTACAAGGTTTTTAACACCTCGATAATTTGTTTTATATGGTGAAGCATAAACTTCTTTAAGAAAGTCAAGTATGCTATGATTTACCTTTCTGGAACACTTACAGCAAAGCCTGGAAATGATCTCAGGCAAGAGTTGGGTAAGCCTAAGTTCATAATCTCCATTTCGATTATTATTTCTTAAAGGTGACATAAACTGCTTAAGTACATTCAGGTAATTAATAGCTAGATGATCTACAACATTTGTGGCTAATCTGTAAATAATTGCTCTGTTGAAAACACTGTCAACTGCCTTTTCATCACCCACTCTTACAAGTGTAGCAGCGGCCCAAAAAAAAGAATAGCGAGAAGCTCGTTCCAAACTTGCTTTTGCGATATTTGTTGCAATAGAAAAATGGCCAATACGAAATGGAAGACCTATTTCCTCACAGAAACGGAGAAATGAAATGGCATTCAGTACTTCAGGGTCAGTTGTGCCTAAATGTATTTTTTTTGTTGCTTGTCCTATATCGAATTCAGGTTTGATTGTTATTTGACTATGTTTATTACACGGACGATCCAGAGATAATTCAAACATTTTTAGTTCATTCCAGGGATCACATCTTAGAGATTTTAATTCATCCCAACGGGCATTTTGCTGTTGTATTTCTTGTAATCGTTTTTCATTACGAACCTCATAAAGATATTTCCAGAAATCTTTTGGTCTTTCTTCGCTGGGTTGACTAATTATGTCACTAAAAAGATCATTGAAATTATCATATTGTTTAATTGTTTCGAATTCTATGTTTTTTTGTAAAGATGATTCACTATTTGGTTTTTCTTGTTTCCACTCATCTTTCCAAAGTTCTTCTACACGTTGAATTTCTTCCGGTGACGGTTCGCTACGATCCAACCATGCCATAGGCTTGCCGACAAAACGCACAAAAAGCATCTGATACGCTTCCTTTGAAGCGGCTAAATACTTATTCGACTTCATACCTCTTTCTCGTCTCTTACGTGTTTCGAAAAGAGAAAATGTGACGTTTTCAAAATAATCATTCGAGAAACCAATTTCTGCAACAGCAGCAGCGTGTTTAGAAACCCAATACGGTTGAGATGTAGCTGGTTTCCAATTTTCAAGACGACGTACAACCTCAATTAAATCCAATGTAAAAAGGCTAAAAAGAAAACCCTCATAATAAAAAAACTCCTTTTGTTCAGCGGAAAGGAATTCAACAAGGTTCTTAAGTTGTGTTTCAGCTTTTTTCCATTCATCAATCAGACCTTGCTCACGATAATAGCGTAACATGGATAAAGCGATGGCCAACCATGCCTGCCGAATTTCATCCCATGGTAAATCTTGAAATTTTACTTCAGAATAAATATATTGACAATTCTTTGAAGGATTTCCAATATTAAAGGGCCAATACTTTTCTAGAACCTTTCGACATTCTTCTGACAAGCCATGAATCGGCAATAGGCATCTATCAATCCTCCAAATCAGTTCATATATATATTTGATATCTAATCCTACTTGCAATGATAATGATCCCTTGTTTCGAAAAAATTCTACCCATAATCTTGTGTTATCCCATAGATTCTCACGATTACTATGAGGCAGAATAAGCCAACCAGGATACAGAAGACGTTGGTTCTGCCATACTTGGGTAATTCTCTTCATTTCTTCTTCACGATTGACCTTGTCCATATAGTTTGGACTAGTCGATTTCTCAATACTAGGCCAATCAAGAACAACAGTTTGCTTCGATCTTAAATAATCTATGAAGCAACGCAATGCCTTTTTATGATCTTCATTATTTATTCCATGACAACAAGAAAAATCTACTACATTTATTCCTCGTTGCACTAAAAGATTCCTTCGCGCTGAAGACATCTCAAAAACTCCAACTAAATAAATTTTTTGAGTTTTATCTTTACCCAAATTATCTCGAATCCAACCAATCCATTTAAGAAAATTAGGATCATCTCCGGAAAAGCCTATTAGGCAAAGTGTGTTCTCAAGCAGTGCCTGCTGAACAGTATTCACAAATGGTGCGTTATCAAGTGAATAACGACGGTAATCCTCTTCTGTAATTATAAAAGGGCGTTTAGAATGAAAACTGCCATGGAGTTTTACAATTCTAGGTTTTGAGGCATATGGGATATCTTCCTTATTTACAACAGTTTCATATCTTCGAGTTATAACCTTTTCACTAGCTCGCTCAAGCAAAGTGTCATAGTTAGTGGTAAACACATCTGCCCACGGTAATTCAAGTAAAGCCACATGTAGCGGAGACGGATCAATATTCTTATCCGGGATAATGGATCGAATAAAATCTTGTAATGCAGGTCTTCCTATTACAGCTTCTACTTCTTCTGCCAGACGTAAAACATTTAGATATTTCTCTTTATTTGAGTCTGGTTTGTACCCGTGCGCTTTTTCATAAAAATGATCCCCTAATTGATTCCAATCAGGGAATTGGGGTCCGGCATTTTTGCTAAAACCAGCACCGATCATAACTGTTGCTCTACCATTCCATAGGCGCTCAGATATCTCTTCTAAATACGGGCGGATGGAATCCGATACACTGTTTGTGTTTCTCTTCATTGTATCTTTTCTTAAGCATTATTGATTCCAAAAACAATATTTTATTCATCAAATATATAACATAATAATCTGATTATTACCATTTAGCCATTACAAACATTACAGATGACAGAAAGAAGACTGTTATCTGATTATTTATTAAAAATACTATATTTATATTGTGTTATCATTAAGTTTTCAAAACAAACAAGAGACTACTGAACACTTGAGAAATAGTCCAATACCTTGCGGTTAGCCCGATCAATGATTGACCAGTCCGGATCAATGTAGGTGTCTGTTGTCTTCAATACTTGGTCAATATGGTTTAATGCCATAGCCACATCATCCTTTGATACATTACATTTATTCCGGGCCAGGGTTGCCCAGGTGTGCCGGCCCATATAGAAGAAC
>JBAZIG010000083.1:0-5679 GCA_041651955.1 Minisyncoccota bacterium
GAACAATGTGTGCAACGCACCCGAATTCCCTCCAAAGAAAAAGCCAACCAGTTGATGCTGATTGGCTTCTTATGGAGCGGTCCGGACGGGACTACCCAAATGCAATTCTTTTGTTTTTGAATAACGCGGAAATTCCACCTGTTTGCCAGATATGATATTGTAATACAATAAAATAAAATTTAATAATACATTGCATGTGATAGCATGAAATATTGTTAGCATGCAATTAGAATGACAAAAATTGATGTTTTTGTCATTATTATGTTATTCGTGAGTATATTTGTATAGCATTTATATAAATCTAGTCATGGCAAAGCTCTCATTTTCATTATCTTCAAAGAAAGATAAAACACTCTCCAAGAGTGAAATCCTAATTCGTTTTGTATATGGGAATGGTTTGGCCCTCCGGGCAAGAAGTGGTATCTATATACCACCGACTCGCTGGGATGACGGGGAAATTATTATTCCACGCCTTCAAACAGCCGAACAAAAAGAACTTGTTGAGGCTCAAAAAAAACTGGATGAGTTAAGCGCTGTCATTTTGGAAGCTGGTATTTCCACTCCAAAAGAGGATATCAATAAACAATGGCTTGAAACAATTATTGATAAATTCTACTTCCCCGATAAGTACATACCTAAAGACACAGAGCAGGAAAAGCCTTTGACTTTGTTTGAGTATATTGAGGACTTTATACTTAAAGCCCCGGAGCGTAAGGATAAGGATACCGGCCGTTTATTATCTTCCAGTTCTTTGCAACAATACAGGGCGACATTTAAGCATCTGAAGAATTTTGCAACTAAACGAAGAAAGAAGGATTTTGAGTTTGAGGATGTCAATGCAACGTTTTATAAGCACTTTGTGACCTACCTGCAGAATCTTGAATTTTCCAATAACAGTATTGGGAAACATATAAAAGTATTAAAAACTTTTATTAACGATGCCCCGGCGCCATTGAGAGGAAGCTCAGACATATCAAAATTCCATGTTTTTACAGAAGATGCCGACACAGTATTTTTGAATGAGAAAGAATTACAACAGATACATGACTGTAAATTAACCGGAAGGTTAGAAAGGGTCCGGGATTGGTTTTTGTTACTTGCCTGGACGGGTTGCCGTTATTCCGATTCGGAGAAGATAAGTAAAACTGATATCAAGAATGGTTTTATTACATTTAGGCAACAGAAAACCAATGAAAAGGTTACTATTCCTATTCATCCGGCGGTTATTGAGGTGCTGGAGAAATACAATTATCAAATGCCAAAACCATTAAGTAACCAAAGATTCAATGAATACATAAAAGAAATCGCAAAGGCCGCAGGAATCGATCAGATGGAAACAATCACCAAAACAGTAGGGGGCACATTAACCTCAACCCAGGTGCCTAAATACTGCCTTATTGGAAGTCATACAGGCCGCCGTTCGTTCTGTACGAACATGTACCTCCGTGGCATTCCTACCTACACTATAATGGCGATATCAGGCCACCGTACGGAAAAGTCTTTTTTAAAATACTTGCGGGTAAGTAAAGAAGAACACGCCAAACTCATGAAACAAGCCTGGGAAAATATGTATTATGGCAATACGCTCTAATACAGATAGATATTATCTATTGTAGCCCGCCAAAAATAGTACTGAGAAAACAATTCAAAACAAACAAGAGTCAATTCCTTATTTTTCACCTTATAAATAACCTTATTTTTAGTTGTATTAACTTATTTATCATTGAAGCAATACAATAATAAAGTGCAGTATATTAAATTATTATCTCCTCTTTCAAGTATTCACTTAGGCAATAAGAATGATTTTTGCATATGTACTTTATTCATAACTTCAAGAAATGATTAATTTTTGTAAACTTAGATAAATTCAAAATATGAAAACTATAAAGAATCTCTCAATCATTTTGTTGGCTGTCTTTTTGATAAGTAGCTGTAACCAGAAATCAGACCAAATTAGAATTGGTGTAATTCAGTATGCAAATCAATCAATACTTGATTCAGTATATGTGGGTATTCAAAAGAAATTTAATGAATACAACGAAAAGTATACAATCAAGTATCAGGTTGCCCATGGTGATCCTATTTTGAATGCGACAATCAGCAAACAGTTAGTTAAAGATTCGGTGAACTTAATTATAGCACTTGGTACACCATCGGCGCAGGCTGTTACGAATGATACTAAAACGATTCCCATTGTTTTCTCTGCAATTACGGATCCTGTTGGAGCCAGACTTGCAGCAACAATGAATAATCCAGGAGGCAATAAAACCGGTATAACAAATATGCAGCCTTTCGATAAGCAAATCGAACTTATCAGGTTGATTAAACCAAATGTGAAAAAGGTTGGTATAATTATTAATTCTTCAGAGGCTAATTGTGTGGCTGGTATGGTTTACGTCAGGAAAGCCCTTGAAGCATTTCAAATACCTTATGAGGAAATGAATGCCTCATCTTCTGTCGAAATAATTACAAGTGCACAATCATTGGCAACACGTTGCGATGTATTTTTTATAAGTCCTTCCAACACTATCTACGAAAACATGGGAGCTTTGAAAAAAGAAGCCGAAAAGAAAGGAATTATGGTATTAGGTGGTGACCAATCTGCTGTGCTGAAATATGGTTCAGTCGGCACTTATACTTACGATTTTGTTGAAATGGGTGTAAACACAGCCGAATTAGCAATTAAAATTCTTGATCAGAAACTTAATCCCGGTAATATTGCTGTATCCAGACCTGCAAATACTTACTTATATTTTAACATGGAATCTGCAAAAGAATTAGGTTTGACTGTTCCGGATTCACTTCTTAATAAGGCTGTAAAATAATGGATTATCTTGGTATCATTGAGATTGGCATTATCTTTAGCCTGTTTGTTCTTGGAATGATTTTATCTTTTCGACTACTAGGTTTTGCCGACCTAACTATTGAAGGGAGCTTTACTACAGGAGGTGCAATTTTTGCGATATTGTTGAGTAATGGAATAAATCCTTTTCTATCAATTCTGATCTCAATTATTGGTGGTGGTGTGGCAGGTCTCTTAACAGCATCCTTGCATTGTTATGCAGGTATAAATAAACTGCTTTCCGGGATTATTACTCTAACGATGCTTTATACTGCCAACCTTAGAATAATGGGGCGGTCAAATATCTATATTGAACAAACTTCTGTTTTAAATTACATTAATGAACCCTGGTATGAATTTTTTGTTTTACTAATTATCGGTGTTGCAATTTTCATTTTAATCAAATTCTTCCTTTCAACTAATTTCGGTTTATATTTAAGGGCAACGGGTGAAAATGAATCGTTTGTAAAAAACCTAAAAAGTAATCCCAAAAAGTTTATAATAGTTGGTTTAATTATATCTAATTCTTTGATTGCATTATCCGGCTGCCTCTTTGCACAATACGTTGGATACAGCGATATTGGTAATGGGAATGGAATGCTTGTTTCAATGCTTACGGCTATGATAATAGGAGAAAATATAGTACGTCCTACTACACTAAACAGGCAAATAATTTCTGCCATAATTGGTGCAATTTCATTTCAGTTATTATATTCCTCAGCATTGCAACTTGGATTAAAACCAATTGACCTGAAGATAATGATTGGTATATTGCTGATTGCTTTCCTGATCTTGACAAAATATGGATACAAAGGCAAACAAAGTAAAAATATTGGCGCAAATTTCATATAAAGTATGCTGGAACTAAAAAACATACATATCTCGTTCAATAAGAATACGGATAATAAAATTGATGCTTTATATAATGTCAATTTGGAATTTCATGAGCACCAATGGTCTTACATTATTGGCGGAAATGGTTCAGGGAAATCAACCTTACTTAAAATTATCAACAAAGAACTAATTCCCGATAAAGGTGAGCTGAAATTTAATAGTTATAAACCAACTGATGTAATGTTTATTGACCAGACTACGATTAAAAATCTTGTTCCTTCAATGACAATATATGAAAATCTGATTTTTGCCTTAAAAAATATTGGGATGAATCCCAATTTCAGATTATTTCAAAATAAAAATTATAAAGAGATTGTTATTGATAAATTAAAAGAGTTCAATATTGGTCTGGAAAAGAGAATAAATGAACAAGTAAAATTTTTGTCAGGGGGAGAACAGCAAATAATAGTTGCCTCGCGGATTATGTTGAGCAACCCCAGGATTCTACTAATGGATGAATTTACCTCGTCACTTGATCAAAAATGGGCACCTTTTATCCTTGAAAAATTAAAAAAGTTTATTACCGTGAATAATATTATGGTTATTGCGGTAACACACGATTATTCTCAAATACAAAACATTGGCGACCGTCTTATCATGTTAAAGAATGGAAAAGTTTTTGCTGATAAGAAAAAAGAAAATTTTGATTTCACTACCCAATCGATATTAAATTTGTTTTATGAATACGAATAGTTCAATATTATCACTTCAGCATAGCGATCAAATAAGTATAGATTCTTATAAGGACGGTAAAAAATTAAAATCACTTTGGCTATCAATACCCGCCTATTGTCATTTAAAATGCCCTTATTGTTTCGCTTCCACCAATGCTCACGATAAAAAAATTGAAATTTTATCTAAGGAACAGTATGAGAATATTATAAGAGATTTTGCTGCATTAGGCGGTGAATTTATCGGAATACCGGGCGATGGGGAGCCATTTCACCCTTCATGTTGGGAACTAGTTCAATTCATTTTAACCTTATGCAATGAACTAAGAATAAAAGTTGCACTATTTACAACAGGTGACTTGATTTTTTTCGATGTCAAGGGTAAGGAAACCAAGCCTAATTATGAAAAAATTGAATTTATAAAGGATAAAGATGTTGTTTTGCTTATTAAATATAATCATAGCAACGGAGAAATACAAAATAGACTTGTTGGTGGTAAACATTCAACATATACAGAACTTAGAGAAAGGGCTTTGGATATTTTAATAGACCAATATCATTTCAATGATGCAAAAAGGATTGGATTGGTTACTTCGGTAATGCGTGAAAATGCCGAGAAAGAAGAGCCCAATGGCAAGTTGGAAATAATCAATATTTATGAGCGTACCAAACGGCAAAACCTTATTTTTGATTGTGATACAATACTAGAATTAGGTAGGGGCAAGACCTTTACGACCCGCGAAAATGGGGTTCTTTCTCAAGTCGATTTGGAAAAAGTCTTCAGAAAACTTTCTGATGCCGGAGCAGTTGGTTTGAATCAAGGCGGAACTTATGTTGGCAATACTTGTTGCGATAGAATTTTACACCATTTATATATTAAATCCAATGGTGATGTGTTTCCTTGTATTGGTTGTTCCAGAGAAGATTTGTTTAGTGACATGAAGTTGGGAAATATTAAAACCAACAGCCTTGAAGAAAATTGGCGACATCATTTACGCCGAAAGTTGGCAGAGAAAAGGCATGAAACGTTAATTGGAGTCTGTGCAGATTGTGAAAATTTTAAAACCGAGAAATGTTACTCTTGTTTAGGTCGATGCATAATTTCCGATGAATATGGAAGTCCTATAAACAATCATAATCGAATTACTACTGTTGGATGTATTCATCATAAGCCATCTACTACAACATGGCTTGCAAACCTGGTTGATTATATTCGAACAACGTTATCATATAAAGTTACCACCGAGAGTTTGAAAGACATCAATACTGGCC
>JBAZIG010000084.1:0-5651 GCA_041651955.1 Minisyncoccota bacterium
GGCATAGTCCATGGCCCATTGTGCCAATTTTTTATTTTCGTTTGATATCATGACTCTCCTCCTACCGTTAATTTACTTACCAATGCCGACGGCATGCCACAGGTAACCGGACACGACTGTCCGTCTTTTCCACAAGTCCACGTGCCGTTATCTATTTTGTCGTTATCGGCTACCATAGTAATATCAGCCAATGCTTTCGGCCCGTTACCGATGATGTTAATGTCCTTGATGGGTTGGGTCAGTTTTCCGTTTTCGATAAGGTACCCCGATTTTACGAAGAACGTGAAGTCACCCGCGCCGATCTGCACCTGGCCGTTGGTGAATTTATCAACAAAGATACCGTTCTTTACCGAAGCGATAATGTCGGACTCCTTCACATTTCCTGCCTCCATGTACGTTGCGCGCATGCGTGGTATAGGCATGTTCCGGAACGATTCACGACGGCCGTTTCCGGTGGAAGCGATCCCATAATGCCTGGCGCTGATGCGGTCGTGCAGGTAGCTGGTAAGGATACCGTCCTTCACAATGTAGGTTTTCTGTCCGTATGTACCCTCATCGTCAATATTTATCGACCCGCGGTTAAACGGGATGGTTCCGTCATCCACCACACTGATATGTTCGTTGCATATCTTCTTGTTGAGTTGTTCGGAGAAAATGGAAATATTCTTCCGGTTAAAATCAGCTTCAAACGCGTGCCCGATAGCTTCGTGCAACAAAATCCCCGATCCGCCGGACCCCATAACCACCGGCATCTCTCCCCCTTTGGGTTTGATGGCTTTGAACAAGATGGAAGTGTTTTCCACGGCTTCTCGGGCGATTACATCGATAATGTCATCCGACAGGAATTCGAACCCTTTCCGGTAAGCTCTCGCCGAATGACTGTTCTCAAACCTCCCGTTTTCTTCCATAATACAAACCGCGCTCAGTGTTACCATCGGACGGTAATCGTAATAACTCACTCCCTCTGAGTTACAAAACAGTATGTGCGAAGTGCTATCGTTGAGCGACGCCGATACTTTTTACACCCGTTTATCGAGCGCAAAAATCTTGTCGTTCAGTTTTTGCAGGTAGGGTGTTTTCTCTTTCAGTGCTACACCTTCCCACGGGGTGGAGATTGCGTAGCAATTTGCTTTCAACGGCCTCTCAGTCAACGAAACCGGTTTCGTCTTCACACTGCTGCTGGCAATTCGCGCAGCTGTCCGGGCAGCTTTCAGCATTTCCTCGAGAGTAACGTTCTCGATGTAGGCATATCCAGTTTGATCTCCGGAAAGGACACGCACACCCATTCCAAAATCGATGTTAGAGTTACTCCGGTTTACCGCACCGTCTTGAAGTGCTACGCTATTGGTAAACGTATGCTCAAAAAACAAATCGGCATAGTCGCCGCCTTTCTCCAGTGCTACCGTCAACGTTTTACGAACATCGGCATGGGTTATACCAAAATGTTGCATCGCTGATGAAACCGGCGCAGCTTCCTTATTTCCAGTCAAATCGGATGCGAACGTGGGTGCAGCCACAGCCCCGGCAAGAGCCAGACCGCCAGTCCTGATAAAATTTCGTCTGTCCATAAAGTAGATTTATTGTTGGTTTATTCTTCAAATATGATGTAAAAGTACGCAATAATTTATTATTAGACGTAAACCACAAGGATTTCATTACATCCATATTCCTGTTGAGCTTTTACTCCATACCCTTGCTATCGTTTCCGTAAAGCAGTATCTCCTCATGTTTCATGTTTATTTCACTTTTCAAGGTTTTAATTTCATTTCTCCCACTTTTTTTGTTTATTTTGTATTTCATTTTGTAAAAATTTGCAAAATAAATGAGAAAAGAAAACATCGCATCCCTTTATAACCGTTACGTGGACGATTTGTACACGTATGCCCTCTATCTTGGTTTTGAGAAAGGGATCATTATGGATGCTATTCACGATGTATTTTGTAAATTTGCGGCCGATGAAAAGCAGCTTCAAGATGTTTCAAACCTGAAATTTTATCTTTTCAAATCACTGAAAAACAGAATATACGATATTTATAAAGCGCAAAAAAAATATATTGGATTATCAACCATTGACGCGCAGGATGCGCCTTTCAATATCCAGGTTACCATCGAGGACCGGCTTATCGACAAAGAAGAGCAGCAACAGATAAAAGACCAGCTCTCGGAAATGCTTGACAGCCTTACCGAACGTCAACGTGAAGTGGTTTACCTACGTTACGTTCAGGAATACGATTATGCACAAATCTCCGAATTGCTGAACATCAGTATCCACGGATGCCGGAAACTTCTCTCAAAAGCCATGCAAAACCTACGTGAAAAGTACGGTGCACTCGTTTTCCTTTTTCTCTTTTCTTAATGCGAAAGTGTTAAAATTATAGGATTTTTCAAAAACAAGGGGATAAATTTTTCCCGTAGTCGTCTATTTAATGAACGCGCTTCTAACTGGTTGAAGTCGCATGAAATGAATTTACGATGCCAAATTATACACGACATACCGATTTTCTAAAAGACAAGCAGTTCATCCGCTGGCAATTAGCGCCGGATGAAGAGCTAGAAGCGCATTGGGAAGGCTTTATCAAACAAAACCCGGAGTTAAAAATTGCCTTACAGCAAGCCATTGACTACCTTAAAACAACCGGACTGAACAAAAGCACCTTAAACGAGGATGAACGTATACGTTTGTTGAATGAAATTCAATCCACCGTCGAACGATCGTTGAAAAGAATAAAAAGCCGCCGGCTTATTCAACTCTCCGTTGCTTCCTGCGCAGCTATTACCTTACTTATTATTGGATTAAACCACTTTGTTTTCCAAGAAAAGGGAACCCTGTTTTCACCGGAACAAGAACTCATTGTTGGAAGTCTGTTAAACAACGAAGACATTCAACTGATTACGGACGAGAAATCGCTATCGTTCCAAAACGATGTGCAATTGGAGTTCGATGAAAGCGGAAAAGCAAAAATTACACAGGGGAACAATGGAGGAAAAACTGCAGAATTAACTGGAAGCAAACAAAATACACTAATCGTCCCATACGGAAAACGCTCCACACTTACCCTTTCCGACGGGAGTAAAGTGTGGCTCAATTCCGGTTCCGTACTTGAATTTCCGGCCCAATTTACCGAAAACAAACGGGAGATTCGGCTGGCGTCGGGAGAAATGTATATTGAAGTAGCACCCGACAGCCAAAAACCGTTTCACGTAAGCACTTCCGATTTTAACGTAAAGGTGTACGGCACCAAGTTCAATATCTCCGCTTATGCCGATTCCCCACGATCGGTAGTGTTGGTGGAAGGCAAAGTGAGTCTGAAACCCATAAATAAAAAGGAAACTTTCTTATCGCCCAGCGAACAGGCTGTTTATTCAGATAACGGAACCTTCAACAGGCAAAAAGTAGATGTAAATCAGTTTATCAGCTGGAAAAATGGTTATTTGGAATTCGATAAAACCCCTATGACGGAAGTCCTGAAACAGATCGGAAGATACTACAACCTCTCTTTTGACTTCGATAACGATGTGAACCTACAGAAGCGGACCTGTACCGGAAAAATTTATCTCTCAGAAAACCTGGATAACGTCATGACCACAATAGGGCTTCTATCCTCAACCAAATATATAAAGGACAACAATCAAGTATTTATAATTAACGAATCCAATTTAACTTTAAGCCTATGCACAAAGACAGATGATAATAACAAAAACTAAAAGCCGAACGATACTGCGAATACCGTCCGGCCAAATTGAATTTAATTACCTGGATTATTAATAATTAAAATCGTACAAAGATATGAATAAACATTCAATTGAGGGAAGGAAGCCCCTCAATAATTTTCAACATTGTCTAAAAATCATGAGAATAACCTTGTCTTTCTTATTTTTCTGCATACTGTTCTCCTCAGCGTCAAACAGTTATTCTCAGAAATTTACCATCAAATCAAAAACGGCTTCTATAAAAGAAGTGTGTAAGGAGATTGAAAAGGGTAGTGATTATGTTTTCGTTTTCTCGGATAACTGTGAAAAACTGATTAACAAGAAAGTTAACGTTGAAGCCAATTCAAAAAATGTATTGGAAGTTCTGGATGCCGTATTATCCAGTACAGGACTCATGTATAAAATATTGGACAAACAAATCGTTGTCTATAAATCCACAGAAGCTGCTCCGTCTGTAGCTATTGAACAACCGGATATCAATATCATTCAACAACAAAAAACAAACACCATAACGGGAGTGGTAACTGACAAGTCGGGTGACCCTCTACCGGGTGTAAGCATTGTAGTGGTGGGTGTGGGTATCGGTACCGTAACCGATTTGGATGGAAGATTCAGCCTCACGATTCCATCTCAAGCGAAAGCTCTGCGTTTCTCGTTTGTTGGTATGATGACACAGGAGATACCCATCGAAGGAAGAACCACGATCAGGGTGCTGATGGAAGAGGAATTAATTGGAATTAAAGAAGTAGTGGTCACTGCACTTGGAATTGAAAGAAGCAAACGTAGCCTGAGTTATGCTACCGAACTGGTCAATGTGGAGTCCTTATCAGATGTTCGTGACCCCAGCCTGGCTACCTCCTTATCGGGAAAGGTCTCCGGAGTATCCATCTCTAATTCATCAGGTGCTTCTGGCGTGGGAGGTAGTTCCAGGATTATCATACGCGGTAACAAATCGATTAATCGCAGCAACGAACCTCTTATTGTGGTGGATGGTATACCTTATAACAATTCCAAAGGAGCAATTTCCACTGATAAGTCAACCCGTGAAGTGGACTCTTTCGATGGGTTTTCCAACATCAATGCCGATGACGTACAGAGCATCAACGTACTGAAAGGACCCGCTGCCGCAGCACTATACGGTTCTGCAGCAAATAATGGGGCAATTATCGTGACCACAAAAAAAGGTAAAATGGGTAAACCGCAGATTGAATTCAACTCCATCACCACCATAGACGTGCCCTATATGTTTCCCCATTTGCAAAACGAATACGCACAGGGATCAGGAGGTATCTACTCCTCCACAATTGCTGCAATGAGTTGGGGGCCGAAGATGAGTGGCCAGAAAGTAACCAACTGGACCGGTGAGGAAATTGAGCTTAAGGCACAGCCCAATAATGTGAAAGACTTCTTTCTTAACGGCTATAACTTAACCAATACGTTGTCTTACAGTGCTGGCAGTGAACGATCGACAGTCTACTTCTCCTATAGTAACACCACGGCACGGGGAATGCTGAAGACAGACAAGCTGGAAAGACACAATTTCAACTTACGCCTTAATGCCGAGTTGATCCCCAAATTACGAATGGATTTCAAGATTACCTCTTTTATGCAGGATATGGACAGCCGACCTGCAAGTGGTGATGACTACTTCAGCCCCATGCAAAACTTATTGCGCATGCCGCGAAGTCTCAGAAGTGTGGATCTGAAAGATTTTGAATACTATACCGAGGAAGGATCCCTCAAACAGAATATTTGGGTACCGGGAGGCACATCCACATTGAACAATCCCTACTGGTCGCTCTATCGTCGTGTGGCACCTACCAGTCGCAATAGAACCACAGCTTTTACATCCTTGAAATATGAATTCACAAACTGGTTATCGGCTCAAGCAAGGGTTTCCATGGATGCGATCCATGACGATGCCGAGGAGAAAATATATT
>JBAZIG010000085.1:0-5632 GCA_041651955.1 Minisyncoccota bacterium
AAACCCAACCTATGCTGATTGGAAGGTTTGAGAATCGTTGTTTCCTGTTTTTTTCTGCTGTTCGTATCATAATTCTGACTTTTTTTTAAACGCTATGCCGTATCGGAGCCGGTTATGAGTGATCGAGTTTCAGGGGCAGAGAAAGGTAGTGTTTAGCTGATGCAAGTTTTTCGGGAATAAATACGCTCGCCGGAACGGAAAGAGGAAGATTTTTCACGAAACCTTTAGGCTCGAACTTGTTTCGGCGTGAAGAACACGGAAATACTTTCGCGCATGAAATCGAACACTTCATCGGCTAAGTCGGCATTCCGCTAAAAGAGGAAGAAATTATAAGATACGGGCAGTAGAAAAAATCACCTTTACTCCCGGATAGTCTGAACAGGGAGTACAAAAAAGCGGCATATTTTGACCGCCGCGAAATCAGTTTGCACTTTAGGTATAGACAAGTGCAGACGAAAGCTACCAGCCCGCAAAGGTTTGATATATGGTGTATTTTAATGACTTACCTTTATTTTCCCGTAATCATAGTATTAACGAAAAAGGTAAATATTATGGAGATAATAAATATAGAAGCCCGTACTTTTGAGGCAATGATGGAGCGCTTTCAGGCATTTGCCCGGAAGATAAATCTTCTGTGCGACCAAAGTGAAGATAAGGAGATGAAAGAATGGCTGGATAGTCAGGAGGTTTGCATAATACTGGATATTAGCAAAAGAAAATTGCAGTATCTAAGAAATTTTCAAAAAATTCCTTATTCAATGATTAACGGTAAAATCTATTATAAACCGGAGGATGTCAGGAAGTATATAGAGTTAGAAAGGGGGGAGTATGGAGAATAAGAATGCAGAAAATCAAAATAGCCTTATTACGAGAACTACTCCCCAGATCACAGCTTTTTTTGAATCTTTAGACCGGATGCTGGATAAGGTAGAGATACTTGCTAAAAAAAGCAGACCTACTCTAAATGGAGAAAGGTATTTAACGGATAAGGAATTGTCCGAACGCTTAAAGATCAGCAGAAGGGCTTTGCAAGAATATCGGAACAAGGGGAAATTACCTTATTATCAAATCGGAGCGAAAGTCTTATATAAGGAATCTGATATTGAAAGAATGCTGAAAGACAGCTATCGCAAGATATTCTAAAAAAACATATAAGCAACTTTAGCCAACTCATTGAAAAGCACCTGTCAAGCTATTTTGTCAGGTGCTTTTTTATGAGTATTTTTGTTGATGGAATAATCTAGTGAATACATTTATGGCATATGCAGTTGTATCTTATCCCGAACTATGCGATACTGATTACAAAAAAATACAGCAGTATCGAAAAGAAAATGACGAATGGTTGTATACAGTTGTAGAGCCACATATTACTTTTGTTTTTCCTGTCTTTGATATGGCTGAAAAAAACTTTATTGCCGAAGTAGAAGATTTAAGTGGTAATGTCGACAAAATAGACTTCGTTTTTCGTTGTGCGATTATCAATAAAGATTCATTTTCCGATTACTATCACGCCTTGCTTGCTCCGGATGAAGGTTTTAGTTCGATAGTCAAATTGCATGACAAGTTATATTGCCGTAGCCTAAAACCGTATCACCGCATGGATATAGACTTTATTCCACACTTGGGTGTTGGTACTTCAAAAGATAAGGATAAATGCAAAAGCATGGTTGACGAATGGAATGAGCAGAGTTTTTCAATCACAGGAACAGTTTCCCGATTGTCGATTGTAAGGTATGAGGGGAATAGCGTGGAACGTATTAGAGAAATTCAATTAAAATAAAGAGATGAAACACTTTCTATCCGAAACTGCTGTCTGGCAAACCACTTCCGAATTTGTTACTTCTGACGGAGCGAGATCTCACGCCAAAGGTAAGTCTATTGTTACCTTTTCGGAAACAGAGATTATAAACGAAAGCTGGGCGCAAGTAGGCAAAGTAAAACGGATAAATAATTATAAAATTACTCCGATCTCTCCCTGTGAATTGATTTTTGAATCGCTTAATCCCGAGCTCGGCAAACAAACCGGAGTATTTAATATCGACAGGAATACGGTATTCTCTAAATTTAAGGTAGAAAAAAGCTCTCTGAACGGGTTTGAAATTATCCGAAGAGAAGAAAACACTTGCTATGCACAAGGCGCCCTCTATGACAATGATACGCTTATCAACAGTTGGACAGCTATAATGAATAAAGCATAATATACTCTGTTATGAAACCAAAAGAAATACTTGAAGAATGGATAAGGCTATTCAATGCCGCAGATGCAGAGAGTATAGCCGATCTCTATCACGACGACGCGGTAAACCATCAGGTAGCAAACGAACCGGTTATCGGAAAAGAGGCGATCCGGGAGATGTTTCGCGCTGATTTTGCTGTGCCCGAAATGGTTTGTATCCCTGAAAATCTGTTCGAGGACGGCGAGTGGGCTATTCTCGAATGGCGCGCCCCGCTGGGGCTGCGCGGATGCGGTTTCTTTCACATTACAGACGGAAAGATTAAATTCCAGAGAGGATATTGGGATAAACTGTCATTCCTGCGCCAACACGGTTTACCCATACCGGAGTGAGAGTGCGATAGATCACGCAAGATAAGCGCTATATCCACTAAAAGATTTGTGATCTCACAAATTATACCTATTTTTGCGCATTAAAAATTTAGAAACACAATTCGCATGTAATTAATATCTAAGTTAATAGAAGCGTTGTCGGCAATTCTTTTGCGTGAGGCCATTGACAACAACTTCATTCTGTACGAAATCCAATCGTGTACAATTAAAGCTTAGATATTATGTAATCCACCTCATTTTTAAGACCGTATTTGTTCAATGAGTTTAGCTTATTGAACTCTACTTGTTTATTCCTAAAAATCAGTAATATCCTCAAAAATAAATCATAATATGAATCATAGAAACTCCAATATTAGAAATCAGGAAGGCTCGGGAATGCTTCCTAATTTGCCTCCGGGCTCTATTCTTCTGAAAATTCGTGATTATCTGAAAGAATCCAATATCCCTACATTTCGTTTTCAGCAACTTGTAAAATCCTTACAGCATGGGCGGGAAAGATTCGAAGAGATCAAAGAGTTGCCCAAACCATTGCGGGAGCAACTGTCGGAATACTTCGGGCAAACTCCGCTTCCCCTAAAGATTGTAAAAGAACAATCCGCGGAACAAGTCAGAAAGATACTGTTTGAAACCCGATCAGGCGCTCAAATAGAGACCGTAATGTCGCAATATCGGGCAGGGTGGACATCTATGTGCGTCTCCTCTCAATCGGGATGCGGATTAGGTTGTTCCTTTTGCGCTACGGGAACTATCGGTTTGATTAAAAATCTGACAGAAGATGAAATATGTGGGCAGATTTTTCATCCGCATTGGCAAGCACTACCCGACAGTATTGCATTTATGGGTATGGGTGAAGCCCTTATGAATCCTCATTTCTTCAACTCATTGCAAATTCTCACCAATGCCGGATATGGCGGAATATCTTCCCGCAGGATAACGGTTTCGACTGTTGGCGTTGCTCCAAAATTGAAACGACTGGTAAAAGAATATCCGCAGGTTAATATTACCCTGTCGGTACATTCTCCTTTCCCCGAACAACGGGCGGAGATTATTCCGTTGGAAAAGCGCTATCCATTGACCGAAAATTTATCTATCCTTGACCGATATACAAATACCGTTCGGCGAAAAGTTTATCTGGCATATCTGTTAATCAAAGGTGTTAATGACAGCAACGAACATCTGAATGCACTTGTGAAGATGATAAAGTCTTGTTCAAGACCCGAACTATTTCATGTGAGCGTAATCCCGTACAATGATTCTTTCAAAATGGATTCCTCTTACCAGACTCCCGCAATGGAACATGTTTTGAAATTTGTTTCTCAACTGAAACAGCATGGAGTTCATGCAACCCGCAGACAGCAGTTCGGTGCTTCGATAGATGCGGCATGTGGACAACTTTATGCCAGCAACAAAAACTCACGGCAGGTTAAATTATGATACTGGTTTAAAATTTGGCAATGAGTCATATCAAGTATTTGCCTTCTGACACCTGTGATAATATTTATGCAGTCTAACATTAACGGTATCTGTTTAAAGCAAACTTTTTGCCTGCCTGTGTTTTGAAATTATCTGCGACAAACTGTTTCAGAGTTGCTTCATTCTGAATGCAGTCCATTATCTGCATATTCTCAATCAGGTCTGCTTCCCAGAGTATTTGAAAATCTATTCCGTCTATATTTTCGGGCGTATGGTGGTTACCAACGATATAGCATACCCGATCGATAATGGATTGTTCGTAATTCTGTTCCTGCATAATCTCTGCTGCAATGGGTACTCCTTCCAGTTCCTGAAAATGTCCTTCCATGCTGCCGTGTTTCTTTTGGGCTTCAATCGCTCCTATATCATGTAGGATAGCTGCTAATTCAATGATTACTCCATACTTCAAGCAGTCTGTTTTTTCTTCCGTTATAATCTGGCGGGCATTATCCAAAACTTTCATTGTATGGTCGATGCCATAAGGTACGGATTCAAAAACCGTTTCCATAGCTTTGATAACTGCTTCTAATTTATCTTCTACTACCATATTATTGATACTTCAGTGCAAAGATACGGATTTGCTTAAAAGGGTTGAATACAAATAGGTTTAAATGGCTTTTTGCTTTTTCTCTCACCACTATAAAATTCATAAAAAAGTAACGGGCGATTTCTCGCCCGTCTGTATTACTTTTAAATTTGCAATTTTCTCCTTAAAGGGTATCGCTCATACTCATTTTGCTTTGAACCTTTTTCATGTCGGAATAGATGTTATGATTAAGCACTTTGGCATAATGTTCCGTCATTCTTGTACTGGTATGTCCTAACATTTTAGCGACATTTGTAAGTGCAACACCATTGGCAAGCGTTACGGTCGTGGCGAAAGTATGGCGGGCTGTGTGCGTGGTAACGTCCTTGTCAATCCCGCAGAAATCGGTGATTTCTTTTAAGTACGAGTTCATTTTCTGATTGCACATAACCGGAAGAAGAATACCTTTTGACTTGCACATTCTATGATTTTCATACCGGCGAATTATTTCCAACGGAATGTCAAGCAACGGGATGTCGCACATATTTTCTGTTTTCTCCCTCGACTTACGAATCCAGTAAGTACCTTCGTTGTCTAAAACGATATGTTCCTTTTTTAAGTTGCTTACATCTACGAATGCTAATCCGGTGTAGCAACAGAACACAAATACATCCCGTACTAATGCTATTCTTGGTAGTGTAAATTCTTTCGTTGTGATAATATCCAGTTCCTCTTTGGTTAGGAAAACCGGATTGGTTTTAGCTTGTTTGAATCTCATACCTGCAAAGGGATCATTTTTCAATAATCCGGTCGCCAGAGCAAGGGTGCTGACCTTTTTAATGACTTTCATATATCTGACAAGCGTATTTTGGCTCAATCCTTTATCAACCGTCAGATATAGTTCATATTTCCGAATAAGCTGAGAAGTAAATTCGGTAAAAGTTATATCGGATTTTCCGTACTCTTTTTCAATTACGGTTTGCAGCGATTTATAGCAGTTATCGTATCGGTTAATGGTGGAATAGGCATAATCCAGCCCAATACGCCGCCGGCAATCCTCGTTATGC
>JBAZIG010000086.1:0-5592 GCA_041651955.1 Minisyncoccota bacterium
CCTCTTCTGGGTAGCTTACGAAGAGCTGGAGCCCTACACCCGCCGGATGCCGCTGATGGCCTCCACCCTCAACAACAGCATGGACGAGAGCATGGACGACTTTTTCCGTAAACGAAGCTATCAGGGCGAGATCTACAAAACCGGCAGTCCCGGTAACCGCTCCATCGCGCAATACACCTCCACACCGGAAGAGATGAAAGCGGAACAGGAACGGATCGAGCAGGAGCTCCGCGATGTGGAACAGCTCATCCGTCAGGAGGGAGCAGTCACTGCCTCACCCCCAGGCAAAAGCCGCCGCAATACCCGTCCACAGTCCTCCCACAGTGCCACTCCCTCCTCTTCACAAACCATGCGCAACCGGAGGTATTGAGAGCAGCGCATTCATTGCTGTGATCTCACCATCATCAGATACAACCATCTGATATCAATCGCTATAGGCACTTCTCCAACAAAAGAGGAGCTATTTTGCCTTTGATATCCGGATTATCCTTATATTTGCTTCAAGAATCTGGCAATGAGGCGAAACGCGCGTCACCTCCATCGCCTCAGGATTTAATGAATTTTCTATATTCCGATCCAGTTTACTTCGGGCTGTGATGAATTGAAATTAACTCATGTAAAATATTCACGAAACAGATCAGGTTATGAAAAATTATTTGTTTCTTCTTCTTGGCATCTTGTTTGGATGCACAACCACCCACAATGAATTGAGAGTTAGTTATATCGCCAATTGTGGTTTCCTGTACGAGAGTCAGTCAGCCAAGATCGTGATTGACCCCTTTGGCACAGGTTTTGGCGACTATTTCTTCCTTCCGTCACCTGAATTACAAACGAATATGGAAAAAGGCAATGCTCCATTCGACAAGATTGACCTGGTGCTGATCACCCATCAGCATGGGGACCATTTCAATCCGTTATTGGCAGAACGATTTCTGTTGCAAAACAAACAGGCAAAGATGATGTGTCCCCCGCAGGTGCTCAAACTCATGCATGATTCCTGTGCCTATATGGAGCAAATATCATCGCAGATCGTTACCCCACAGCTATCGATGCACGAAGCAGAGACGATAAGCATTGCCGGCGTAACGGTTACTGCTGTAAGAATGCAGCATGGCACCGACCGCAATCTGGAAGGTATCGCGCAGGAGGAGTATACTGATTATGAGAAAACTGAAAATTATGGCTACCTGATTGATTTCAACCAGAAGCTACTATTCCATCAGGGTGATGGATGTCTGAAGATCAATCAGTCGGCAATAGAACAATTAAACCGGAACGTTGACATTGCACATCTTAGCTTTTTTGACTGGGACCCGATATCGTATCAGTTGCTAAAAGAAAAGCTGCATGCCAAAAACATCATCTTCATGCATGGGACTAAACCAGGCAATGAATTGGGCACGGAGGAACTGAGATCAATCGCGCCGAAGGTGATATTTTTCAAACAGGAGTTGGAAAGCAAATTATTTTGAGGATTGAAATGGTTAATCTTTTTGCAAGTCAATCCCAGTGACAGGGATAAATCATGAATTACATTATCATGAAAAAATAAAAAACAGGTATGGATTAAAATAAAATCCCGCAGGAACAGAAGGAATCATTGTTTGATGTTTTGAAAAAGCGTTTCAAAAAAATGAAACGCCATCCGGAACCAGATTGGAGCGAAGTGTTTGCAAAAACTGATACAGGCAAATCGGTAAAAGAGATTTGCAATAGCTTAATACATTCTTCTTTTTTGATCAGAATAATTGTTATATTTGCTGCACAACCCTGATACTGATGGTCAACACCGTTTCCTCCATTATTTATCCGGATTCAACGAACCTTCGTAAACACCCCCTATTACCTATGAGTATACGAATGTTTTGAGTCGTGTATTTATGAAAGTTGAATAACAATTGCGTAAAAAAACACGTTACCAACAAGCCTAAAAAAAGACTACGACAATGATAAATTTGCTGCATAAAGACAAAGAAGAAAAAGGAAACAGCCCACGCACAAAAGCAATAGTGTGACTGCCCTTCCCTGCAACCGTCCCTTCGCAGCCACGCACATGCTTTTCTTGTCGATTCGCCTGCATTGTGCAAGGATTTTAGCATTTCGACAGTAAATCAAACTTAATAATACAACTATAAAGTTTATTTTATTGTAATTATTAGCATAATTATAAACTTTATAGTTGCATAATGCAAAAACAGGTCGTATCTTTACACCGAATTAAATTTACAAATGGCATCGAAACAAGAAGTTGAAACATACTTAAAGGAACTAAAGGTGAAAATGGATATTTTCGGCATACTGTTTCTTGATGACCGCGGCAAAAATCAACAAACGCTGCACGATTTAGAAATTTCACCGGCCAAACGTAAAGAAATTATAAGTTCGTTAAAGGCCGAAGATTATTCACAAGGCCCTTTAGACGAAAAAATGCGAGGCATATTGCCTATGTGGGTTTTTGGCAAACAGGTAAATAAGAAAGAAGTGTACATTAAAGTAAGTATGGGGATTGAAAACAACGGAGCGGTTTGTATTTCATTTCATATTGCCGAACACCCTATAAATTATCCATTTAAAAATTAAACATCATGAACAGTCCATTTACAGGTAAAGAAATGAGCATTGTAAAAGAGTGGAGAACCATGAGTTTTCGCAAAGACGAATTCAAGGTGTTATTTCATTCGTACAAATGCGAAGATACAGGCGAACAATTTGAGGATGATGCATTTGCCCAATTGAATTACAATCAATTAGTAAATCAATACAGGGTAAAATACAGCATCCCCTTTCCTGAACAAATTATTTCAATTCGGGATAAATATAATCTTTCGGCAACAAAAATGTCTGAAATATTAGGTTTTGGCACAAATGGATATCGCCAATACGAAGGTGGCGAAGTGCCAAACCAGTCAAATGCCAAATTAATCCAGTTAGCCGACAACCCGCATGAATTTAAAAAACTGGTTAATTACTGCACTACACTTGACCAGAAGTTTATTGAAAAAACATTTAAGACAATTGATAATTTATTGGAAGAGCAAAAGAAGAATAAATTTGAAAAGCAATTGGAGAACTACTTCTTTGGTACATGCCTTCCCAACAATTTGACAGGTTTTAAAACGCCTAATCTCAGGAAATTTTCTGAAATGGTTCTGTTTTTTACCGAAAAACTAGAACCATGGAAAACCAAGTTGAATAAACTTTTATTTTATGCTGATTTTATTATGCATAAACAATCAGGATTTTCAATGAGCGGTGTTCAGTATCGAGCCATTCCAATGGGGCCAGTACCCAATAATTTCAACAGTATTTTCGAATACTTAGCCAGCAAAGACGAATTGGATATTTATTACACCAATTTTGCTGATGGTGGTACAGGAGAACAATTCAAGCCAAATCCAAACAAGGTTTTTGATAAGGAATTGTTTACCGAAAGTGAATTGCAAATATTAGAGTCGGTTGCAGAAAGATTTAAAACCACATCGACAAACGAGATAATTGAAATCAGTCATAAAGAAAAAGCCTGGATTGATAATATTGCAGAAAAAAAGCTGATTGATTATAATTATAGTTTCGAATTAAATTGAGACTCCAGACGCACACCGTCCCTTTGCTCTCAGACACATGCCGCAAACGCTGCAAGTCAGCCCACAAACCAAATTTGCGGCAAGAGCCTTCAAGCCCGTCCCACTCAAACACACGGACAGAGCGATGCAGCAAATATGAGAATATTGACAGAATGAATAAAGGCCAGCTGGTAATTAATAGGACTCTGAGCGGTCGGCACGACCCAGCGATGAGTCGGTGTTGAACTACACCCACCATAATTCAGTGCTATGTACTTAATGAAGGTTTTTGTTTTTCTGAAGGAAAAATAGATAAGCGATCTTTGAAATTTTGCAGGTTTTTGTGCTTTCCGGAATCATTTTTTATGGATCAATCAGGATTAAGAGAAGGTTCTGTGATCGCTTATTCTTAACTAAATGACATATCCTACCCTGTGCACCTTTAGGCGCATTCGGTTTTGATAGTTAAAGTTGGGGATGAGTCTGTATGAAAGTGGCTCCTGGAGGAGAACGTATGGGAGGCAGCTTTCTGATTCTAATCATCTGACCCGTTTTGCACACCGGACAATGACATGGATTGATACCTGATTCCCAGATTCCGTTTCACCGTGTGGTTGTAGATACCGTAACGTCGGATCTTTACAAATCTGCTTGGGAGGATGTGCTGGGCAAATCTGCGCAGGAACTCCACACCACAGAGAGTGATGCACTTTTTAGCCGCTCCTTGTCGGTAATCCCTGGCAATAAAGGCCACTTTTTCATCTGTGACATTCACGATACGCTGGTTAGTGATGGCGACCCGATGGGTATAGAAATTGATGTTTTTCCATCGGCCATCCAGGTAGTATCCAGCAGCCGGGACGAGACAATCGATATTCGGATGAAGTGAGAGTTTCTGCCCCCATGTGTGAAGCACGGCTATAACGAATCGTGCCGCAGTTGTCACACGCCTCCTCGTGTCCGCCAAGAGCAGCGGTTCTACAGAGTGCAATTTTAGCAAACACCTTTTCTTGAAGGGGAGTAAGCTTTCCGCGGTCATGCAGCGAAGGAGCAAACCGATGAACCACATCGGCCAGATCAAACCTTGTTCTCATTTTTTGGTGAAGTTGTACAGGGAATCGAGCGGACTTGTAGCCTTCCTTATTAGTATGATGACGAACATAACACGCAACTATATGATAACCCAATCAAAAAACAGACTTAAAACAACTTCCTACAGAAATATGCATTTGTCTTTTCAATATTGATATTAAATAATAATTTTGTAATATATATCGAAAAATAAGGAATTATGGGATACTATGAAGAACTCAAAAAATTTCTGGAACAAGCAAACACTAGTAATCTTAAAACAAAACATTATAAATCAGAGTATCCAAATATTAAAGTAAAGGTTAGTTTTGGACAAGGTGTTTCTGCAAAAATCCCATGGATATCTTTTTTGAAAGAGCCGAACACCACAAGTCATGGTATTTATCCTGTCTATCTTTATTATAAGGAGAATAATATACTCATACTGGCCTATGGCATAAGCGAAACGACCGCTCCTCCAAATAACTGGAAGGACATAAGCTCTAAACAAACTATTAATGAATTTTTCGCAACGAAATTTTCTAAAAAGCCGGATAGATACGGGAATTCATATATTTACAAGGTATATGATGTGAATAAATTACCTTCCAAAGATATTATAGAATCAGACTTAGATAATATTATCAATATATACACAAAACAGATGGAAGGTGCCCAGTCTAAAACAGAAACTGCAATATCGGAACACAATGGAAACTTTTCTGTAGTTAAATTACAATCATACATTTCCCAATCTGGCCTAGTCTTCTCCGATACACTCATCAGCCGTTTTGTTGCCTCTATACTGACTAAGCCGTTCGTTTTATTG
The DNA here is from genome assembly GCA_041651955.1 of Minisyncoccota bacterium. Lineage (GTDB taxonomy): Bacteria > Patescibacteriota > Minisyncoccia > Minisyncoccales > Minisyncoccaceae > UBA2558. Next base: position 5,464 of record JBAZIG010000086.1, read on the forward strand.
ACGGGTCTTTCCGGTTCAGGAAAAACAAAAATTGCACAGAGTTTTGCCCGATGGATCAGTAACGATAAAAGTCAATACAAAATTATCCCTGTCGGCTCAGACTGGACGAACAGGGAGCCGTTATTAGGT
>JBAZIG010000087.1:0-5553 GCA_041651955.1 Minisyncoccota bacterium
CACGCCATCACTACCGCCGATGTGAATGTTGACAACATAATCAGCTGTTACAGAAAGTATATGGAGTTTGTGGTCGGTGCTGTCCCTGGTAAAAAGGAATACCTCGCGAATATGGAGGCAAAAATGCTGGACCCTCAATTTCTTGCTAATTTTTTAGCCATTTTGCGAACACCTTCTCCTGCACCAAAATTGACGAAGAACCGAATATACAGCAGTATTATAAGATGCCTGTAAAAGTTTCCGTGCCTGTAACATTTATTTTTTGTGAGAAGGAGGAAGTATTCAGCATTCAAAGGTTAGCCTCACTGGAGCAGGTACAATGCTTCATTGAGACTTTCATGGTGAACTAAAATTGGATTTGGATGTTATTCAGGTATAAATTCATGTTACAACAGGAATACAGAGCATGATATGAACCAAAAAGCGACTTAGCCTACTATAAAACCTAAAACCTTTTGTGATTTGAGAAGCAGCACTGCCAAAAGGTTGCTTAGAGCGCAACACGATCGATAATTTTAATAAAGAAAGTACTCGGTTATTTGGATTTATCAAAAATAATTTCTATGTTTGATTGCCGGAGTGTTTTACTATCACAACTGTAAAAGTGTTTTCGCTCCTCTAGTGATTTAAACCTCTGATATTTAAGCTCGTTTTATTGCGTAAGGCCTCACACTTTTATTAAATCATTATTTGGCTCATCGGGGCCGGAGCCGGACGTTCTCAATTATGAAAAAATTAATTTTTGGCTTTTTTTTCTTGTAGTTATTAGTCTTTCTGTTTTTTTAACAGTGAGTGTCTTACAGACAAGCATATCAATCACCGCGTTGTGCCAAGAAGTCCCGGAGTATATGGACGTAGGTGGTAGTGGTGGTGGGTATACAACAGGTTGCCCTGGAGTGCAAAACCGTCGCAAGTCTCAAGCCGTACAATGTGCTGGGGGCGGATGGGTAATAAAACCTGGCTGTTGCTCGGGTTATATGCGTTGTGACGCTATGAATCCATGTAATGGTCAACAGTTTATTTGTCATGGTGGTTTGTGTGACCCTGAATCGTAATCTTGAATAACATGAAAAATTTTCGTTCAATTTATGTTCTTTTACTGCTGATCTTACTTGTTACTAGCTGTTGGTCAGATCGTAATGAAGAGGAAACTAGTGTTTACGAGTCTATCTTGCCTCTCGACTCCACTGTTGAGATTGATGGCCTTTCTCAATATGTTGATTCTCTGGAGATAATACCCATTATTAATAATGCTGGTGTTAGTTTGAATATAATATCGAAGATGCTCGTAACGGAAAACAATTTCATTGTTTTGGCAAGCGGTTCTGTTTTTTCTTTGACTAAGGACGGCAAAACTGTCAAGCAATATGGAGAAAGCGGTCGAGGACCTGGAGAATATCATTCCGTTTTCGACATATGTCTCGACAACTCGGAAGAGGAAGTCTGGTGTCTTTGTTATTCATTTCCACCCAAAATTCAAAAATATGATTTAGTGAGTCATATTTTAATAGAAGAGATTGAAATCGAGCCATTAATTGATGCGACCGGAATCATCCCGTTAAAAAATGGCGGTTTTATGTTATATGTACCGAATCCTGATTATAACGATCATGCAAATTCCGAAAAGGATTTTTATTGCCTGAAAATTTTCGATCGGAATGGTCTTTACAAGGGAGAGAAATTGAAACAGAAAGATTTTAACTTAAACGCGGCTTTTTTCAGACCTGTTTCACAGTCATCTGGAAACAGATATGTTCTCGCTCCCGGATCCTCAAGTGAATCCTGTCTTATATATGAAAATGGAGAATTGATGAAAAGAATCAATTTTGATTTTGGAGATAAGACATTACCTGCTGGTTTTGCATTCCAAGGAGTCAATAATCCATGGGAAAATATTGGAGTGATTTTCAGCCTTGATTATTATAAGTATGTGTCATCTATTTATTTTCTGGATAATGGAGTATTTTTTACTGCACATGGTAAACAATCGTCAGTATGGCATTTCTTTAAAGGAGGATCATCTGGCATACGTTGGAGATCAATAGGTAAATTAACGCCTCCAATGCGGGCAGTGGGAGCGGATGACACATATGTTTACTTTATTTGCTATGACTACGGAGAAATACCGCTTAAGGAAGAGTTGGATCCATTAAAACGATATGTAATTCAGACAAAACGATTCCCCTGTGAAAACGAAGTCTCAATTATTATAAAAGTGAAATTCCGTGTTGAATAAAAATACATTGGTTATTTTTACTCTTGTTTCACTTACTCTTTTGTTGTTTACTTTAATAGTGTTACAACAAAAGAAAACGTCTGATTTGAAAAGTGTATTTATACAGAGAGAACATATTTTGAGTAATTATATTCTCAACTCTAGCTCTTTGATAAGTCGTGATGAGGAGAATATGGCCTTGCTAGAAATGTCAGAGTTATTAAGCGACAGCGTGCTTGTAGTGTTTGTTCCAACGGGATTATGCCAGTCATGTCTTTCTTCTTTATTTCTATGCTTACGTGAAACGGAATGGCCAATGAACAATGTGAGGATCTTAAGCACTTCTGATGATTTTTTAATTAAGAAAGTAATTAATTCTACTGGTTGCCAATACTTTTTGTCCAATAACGATTATCAGGAATCAACAAGTATAATTATATTACGAAAAGTCAAGGGATATAATCCGATTTACATAAAATATAGTGACGAGTATGAATTTATATTGAAGCTTTTTCTGGCACAAGAAATTTAACTCCGTTTTTTAGCTCTTATACGAATAAACTGTACATATAGAGATTTTATTTTATAACCTCAAAACCTTTGATAACCTGCAATTTACGGGGTTTTCATAGGTATATCCTGTGTTACTTCATATATAATTTAAGGATATGAGGATGTTGAAGAGACAATATCTATGGGCCAGAAAATTGAAACGAGGCATTTCAATGATTTGAGTCCTAGTATAATCGCATTGAAAATATAGCATTTAAAATACTCGATTCATGAATGGTAGAAATAAAGTGAAAGTGTTCCGAGTTTTAATAACTATATTGCTTAGTGTAAAGCTACTTATCTTCATATTTGCCTTTACTCGGCTATTCATTATCGATCGTTTCCCTCTTTATGGTTGTTCTGATGATAGCGCTGTTTACGGCAGTATTATACACCTCCCTCCGTGGGACGAGGTTTCCCTTATCAATCGTGCAAACGGCTTGTTCCTTGGGAGAAGGTATAATCAGTGGGTTAAAGAGACCTGAAGACCAACGGCCTGGGAGATCATTATAAAAGTGGAGAGTTGCATATCAGTCTCTCCTTTTTCGAGTGAAGCTATATATTCTCTCTTTTTGCCGATTCTGTCGGCCAGTTTCTGCTGGGTCATTCCGGCTGCCTTACGGGCATCTTTCAGGACTTCTGCGTAGTACCAGGCTTTTGCTTTTGCTTCGAAAGCATCTCTTGCAGGAGTACCGATTTTGCCATATTTTTCATCCAACATATCGTTTGTGGTCGAAAGGTTGGCAATCTTTAATTTATCTATTAACGGTCTCATAATGTAAATTTTCTTAATATTGCCTTAGCTCTCTTTATCTGTGGCTTATAATCCTTCGTGGATTTTTTCTTAAAGCCATTTAATAAAAGAATCTCACAAGATTCAATAAAATTATCTTTGTCTATTGTGAAAAATATTATCCTGTATTCATTTCCAACTGATACCCTCATTTCATAGAAATCAGTTCTTTCTAATTTCTTAACAAATTTCGTACTTACGACTTTTATCTGTGCAATCAAGGTGAGAGCATAGTCTATCTTCTCACGTACTTTTGCATCCACTGAGTAATAGAATTCTTCAAACGCTTCTGTCCTTCTAATCGTTCTCACTTTACAAACGTAAGGAATATATTACATTTATCCAAAACTAATATCCATTTTTCGAAAATAAATGTTCCACTTAAAATTAGATGGTTCTTCGCAGTTGCACGCATTGAACTCTCGGGACGAGGTTTCCCTTATCAATCGTGCAAACCGCGTATTGGGATAATTTCGTAAAAAGTGTATGAGATTTGTAAGGAATATATGTTGAATAAATGCTTTTATCATCAAAATATGATTATATTTGCGTGTACAAAATAACTTGAGGTGAATATACCAAAGAGATACACCGTAAGTAATTATGTGGATGACCTCCAAAGAAAGGGCAAACTGTCTTTTTCCCTTGAAAGTGTTTTTGATACATTCAAATCTGTTGACAAAAGAGCTGTACGAAATAGTCTGTCCAGATTATCCGGAAAAGGAAGAATCGCTTCAGTCTGGAATGGCTATTATGTAATTGTTCCCCTTCAATATTCCAATATGGGAACGCTTCCTGCCGTTATGTATATAGACCAGCTGATGAAATATCTTGGAAGAGCGTATTATATTTCTCTCCTGAGTGCAGCTACTTTTTATGGGGCATCTCATCAACAGCCGCAAGTCTTTTTTGTAATTATCTCTCCCCCTCAACTTAGATCTTCATTAAAAAAAGGAATACGAATTGTTTTCAATCAAAGGGCAAAATTCCCCTCTGAATTTCTGATCACTAAGAATTCTCAAACAGGTACCATAAAAATCTCTTCCGCAGAACTAACTGCCATAGACCTGATACTGTTCGAGAAGGAGATCGGTGGTATAAACAGGGCGGCTTCAATCATCAATGAATTGGCAGAAGTTATGGATTTAAGCACATTGCCCAAACTGTTTTTTGAATATGCGCCACTTTCCATCTTTCAACGGCTTGGATACTTATTAGAAGTTGAACTGGGGTATACCGCTCTTGCCGATGGATTGTACAACAAGATGCAAGAATTTGGACTTGTCTGTAAAAGGACGAGATTAAGCATCAGCAAACCCGCCAGTGAAAATTACAATAAACGATGGAATATTGTTGTTAACACTCAAATTGAAATTGACGAATGATCCCCGAATATGCGATAAACCAGTGGCGATCCTACGCTCCCTGGAACTCTATGCCTCAAGTAGAGCAGGACTTAATTATCAGCCGATCATTAATTGAATTGTTCAATGACGCTTATTTGTCTTCTCATCTGGCCTTCCGTGGTGGAACGGCTCTTCATAAACTATACCTCAATCCTCAAGTCAGGTATAGCGAGGGTCTGGATTTGGTACAGATATATGCTGAACCAATTAAAGAAACCATTGAGCATATCCGGGATACTCTATCTTTTCTGGGTGTACCGGTGATTAAGCAAAAGGCCAACAACAATACCCTTGTTTTCAGAATGGAATCTGAGTTTGCCCCTGTGGTTCCCATCCGATTGAAGGTGGAGATGAATTGCAGAGAGCATTTCAGTGTATTGGGTCTTACGCACAGCAGCTTCTCGGTAGATAACAGCTGGTATTCGGGCTCTGCCCAAATAACCATATACAAATTGGATGAACTCCTGGGCACCAAACTAAGGGCATTATACCAGAGGAAGAAAGGACGTGACTTGTTTGACCTGTATCACGCCATCACTACCGCCGATGTGAATGTTGACAACATAATCAGCTGTTACAGAAAGTAT
>JBAZIG010000088.1:0-1632 GCA_041651955.1 Minisyncoccota bacterium
AACACAGAACTCAAGTGCAACTTCTGCTTCCTGCCTGCCACACTTTTCTGCACATGTAAGAACAGTTGAAAATTGATCACGAACATACCGAGGGTATAGCCTGTTGATGTTCTCAATAAAAACATCAATATCAGGATTATAAAGAAAGAACTCCCTGAGATTTGTACGCATAGCATCGAGCTTGATTGAAGTATTCCTGCGGTGATTGTTATTTACGACATTGTTTCCTACTCCGGCAGGAATGGGGTGAGATGTGATTGTAACTCCATTTTCATCCTTGATGATAAGAGTGTTATCGCTTTCGGTCAAAAAGACCTTACTGTCATCGTTTTTGTAGGTTCCAAAGGGAACTGAGTAAATGTTACCACGATACTTTACAATATTTGTCTTGAGCACTTTATGTCCACACTCTTTTGCTACGCTGAACAATGGGACCCAGCTTTGTAGAAAAGGCCTCTCCAGAGCCCATTGCTCTTGAGGAACCTTACGAGTAGTATTGTGAACCATCGCATTACCGGTACGGGCCAGCCAGGAAAGGGCCTGATCGTTTAATATCTCATTGTTTATGTATGTCCTCTGGAAAAGAAAGTTCTGTTTTACATATTTTACGGTATTTTCTACCTTACCTTTGCTTTCAGGATCTCCGGGTCTGCAAAAGACTACTTTAAATGGGCGACTGGCCTGATAACGATCAAAAATATCGGTCATTATATAATCTCCTTTATTTTCACGATGGAGGAATACAGAGTCCTGATCATAAATTATTTCCTTGGGAATACCTTGAAAAAACTCAAAAGCCTTCTCATGTGCCTCAGCTGCACTCTGTGAAGTGAATGGAGTGTTACGAAAAACAACAAACTTTTGACGGCTGTAACAAAGAAGCATTATAAAAAAATAAACCTTTACCCAGATGCCAGTGCTTGTGCGGAGCTTCTTCTCTCCAAAATCAACCTGAGCCTGTTCCCCGGGAGGAAGATCTGGAACAGCGGAATACTGTCTCTCTGAACAACTTACTTTTGGGATGCCGTTTTCATTGCGGATCATCATTACAAAGTTGTACACTGTTTTAGGATCAACCTTGGGAAAAGAAGGGAATTGCTCTTTAAGTTTATCGTGCATGACAGCAGATGGAGTGTCTTCATACTTAGATAAATAATCCTTGACATAGTCCCTATATGGCTCTAAAAGACAGGGTCTAACCCTTTCTTTCTCCATATAAATATCAAACTCTGTTTCTGACAGATCAAGATATTTTTTTACTGTACGAAAGTTCAGTGAAAGATAGTCCGCTATCCTTTGAATGGAAAAACCCTCAGTGTTACGAAGCCTGTGAATCTCGTGATACATAATGATAAGTGATTTTGTTTTTGAGTCCATCGCAATCCTGTTTTTTATTTATGATGCAATGTAACCCTTGGTTAATAATATTTATACTTATCACTGTATTCTTGTTCCCATTTTTACTGTATTCTTGTTCCCGATTTTGCTGTACCCCTATTCCCATTTTCACTGTATTTTTGCTTCCTGGTAACACACAAAGCCGCCATAACTCAAATTGGTGCTGCGAAGCAGCATTTTATAAGCGCCAAAAGCTTTTGGCGCACCGCTTTGAAAGACCACTCGGCGGTTAAA
>JBAZIG010000088.1:1642-5552 GCA_041651955.1 Minisyncoccota bacterium
TACCCCTATTCCCATTTTCACTGTATTTTTGCTTCCTGGTAACACCATTCTTTGCTCAATGGATGATACATCATTATATGGCGAAGAAATGTACCGTATCGGGTTTGGAGAAGCCGTAGAAAAGGACTTGTTGACAGATTACAAGGTGTTGATTCTAACACTAAACGACAGGGATGTACCGCCTGCTGTACAGCGTATGATTGCAGCAGGTCAAACCGAAATAAACACAGATGATGCCTCAAAGCTGATTGGTACCATCAATGCATTGTCAAAACAATTTTTGGGAGATCAGGGAATTACCAAAGCCTCTGATCCTGATCCTATGAGAAGAGCCGTAGCCTTCTGTGCCAATATTGCCACTTCAAAGAAAATCACAGCCACTTATAACCTGGCTACAGAAGCCTATTTGGACTCATTGCCTACCGAGAAAAAAGAGCAGATGGCCACCGTATCTTCTGTACATATGGATGGAACGATGGCTGCTCCGCAAAGGGACCAGATATTATCATGGCTCAAACAGGATACTGATCACAATGAGTGTCGGATAGTTACAAATGTTCGTGTTTTAAGTGAAGGTGTTGACGTTCCTTCACTGGATGCTGTATTGTTCCTTTCTGCAAGAAACTCACAGGTTGATGTGGTTCAGTCGGTAGGTCGTGTCATGCGCAAATCACCCGGTAAAAAATACGGTTACATTATAATTCCTGTTGTGGTACCTACTGATGTAGAAGCCAACAAAGCTCTTGATGACAATGAGCGTTACAAGGTAGTTTGGACAGTATTAAATGCTTTGCGTGCTCATGACGACAGGTTTAATGCTACTGTAAACAAAATCGAACTAAACCGTAAAAAACCCAACAATATACTGGTAGGAAGACCTGAGTATTCTTTTGATGAAAATGGTAAACCGCATACAGTAAGCCAGGAATCTGATGCCTATGCAGCCAATAGGGAGATAGGGATCCAGCTGGCATTACAATTTGAACAGTTGCAGTCTGTTGTATTTGCACGTATGGTTCAAAAGGTGGGAGACAGAAGGTATTGGGAACAATGGGCTAAAGATGTAGCTATTATAGCGGAAAGACAGATAGAGCGTATTACCTATCTTGTGGAGAATCGTAAAGATCAGCGACAAGCTTTTGAGGATTTTCTCTGTGGGTTGCAAAAAAACATCAATCCGAGTATTACTCAAAGACAGGCGATTGAGATGTTGGCACAGCACATCATCACCAAACCTATTTTTGAAGCTCTTTTTGAAGGATATTCATTTGTAAAGAACAATGCGGTTTCTACATCAATGCAAAGGATGCTGGATGCATTGGAAGAAAAGACCTTGGCTGAAGAATCGGAAACCCTTCAGAAATTCTACGAGTCAGTACGTAAACGTGCCGAGGGGATAGATAATGCCGAAGGAAAACAACGAATCATTATTGAATTATACGATAAATTCTTCAAAGCAGCCTTTCCAAGAATGGTGGAACAGCTGGGAATTGTTTATACACCGGTAGAAGTTGTGGACTTCATCATCCATTCGGTAAATGATGTATTGAAACAAGAGTTTGGACGCAGCATATCGGATGAAAATATTCATGTGCTCGATCCCTTTACAGGTACGGGTACATTTATTACCCGATTGCTGCAAAGCGGACTCATTCAACAAAAAGACTTAGAACGTAAATACCACCATGAGCTGCACGCCAATGAAATCGTGCTCTTGGCTTATTACATCGCGGCAGTAAATATTGAGAATGCCTTTCATGACCAGATTGGACAGAACAAAGACTATGAAGCCTTTGAAGGCATTGTACTCACCGACACTTTCCAATTAGGCGAAACTGACGACAGCCAAAAACTCTTTTCTGAAATGTTTCCTCAAAACTCAGAGCGAGTACAGCGACAGAAAAAAGCACCAGTTCGGGTGATTATTGGGAATCCACCATATTCTGTCGGGCAGAAATCTGCTAATGATAACGCATCAAATCAAGAATATGAAAAACTCGACAAGCGGATTGCAGAAACTTATGTAGCGGAATCAATAACCACCATGAATAAGGCGAATTATGATGCTTACATTAAAGCTTTCAGATGGAGTACTGACAGGCTAGATAAGAAAAATGGAGGTATCATCGGTTTTGTAAGCAATGGAGCTTGGTTGGATGGAAATACAACTTCAGGCTTTAGAAAAGTTATTGAAAAAGAGTTTTCCAGCATTTGGGTTTTCAATCTTCGTGGCAATCAACGCACCAGTGGTGAATTGAGTCGCAAAGAAGGCGGCAAAATCTTTGGTTCGGGCTCACGCACGCCAATTTCCATTACTCTTTTGGTCAAGAATCCAAATACAATAGCTAACAAAGCCACGATTCACTACCATGACATCGGTGATTATCTGAGCAGAGAAGAAAAACTAGCAATAGTTAAAAAATTCAAATCTGTTGGAAGTAAGCAAATGACTTGGAAAACATTACAACCAAATGAACATGGTGATTGGCTAAATCAAAGAAATGATTTGTTCGGTGAGTTTATCCCTATTGCGGATAAGTCAAATACTGAAAAACCATTTTTTAATCTTAATAGTAATGGTATTGTAACAAATCGAGATGCTTGGGTTTACAACTCCTCTTATAATTCTCTTTCAGATAACATGAAGGGGATGATTGCTTTTTACAATTCTGAAGTTGAAAGATTTGTAGAAGCTAAGAAATCAAATCCAGACCTTGAAGCAAAGGACTTTGTTTCTACTGACCCAAAAAGGATAAAGTGGGTTCAAAATTTATTTCGTGATGCACAAAATGGTTTAAAACTTGAGTTTCAGTCAAGCGAAGTTATTGTTTCTCTCTACCGCCCATATTTCAAACAGAACCTCTACAAACACAGAAATTTTGTTTGGAGTCCATATTTGCAAAATAGTTTCTTTCCCGAAAAATCAAGTCAGAACCTTCTTATTTGCACAACAGGCATCGCAGGTACTAAAGAATTTACTTCTCTGATTACCGACAAAATGCCCGACATACAATTATTAGCTAATGGCCAATCTTTCCCACTCTACTATTACGAAGAGCGAGAAAAAAACAGCCCCAGCTTATTTGATGCAGCAGGCGAAAGTGAATATATCCGTAGAGACGGGGTTTCAGACTTTATACTTGAAAGAGCTAAAAAAATCTATGGTAAGAATGTAGGTAAAGAAGATATTTTCTACTATGTCTATGGCATTTTACACAGCCAAGATTATCGAGCCGCCTTCGCCAATGATTTAAAGAAAATGCTGCCTCGTTTGCCATTAGTAGAAGATGTAAAGAACTTTTGGGCTTTCAGTAAAGCTGGCAGAAAATTAGCCGAATTGCATATCAATTATGAAGAAGTACCGCCTTATGATGGTGTGGAAATATCAGGAGACAGTACAGGATTTTTCAGGGTAGAGAAGATGAGATTCCCCAAGAAAAAACAGAAAGAAACGATCATATACAACAGTAGAATACAAATATCCAATATCCCTGCAAAAGCTTATGAATATGTGGTAAATGGAAAATCAGCTATTGAATGGATAATGGAACGTTACCAGGTGACTGTGGACAAAGCTAGCGGCATCAAAAATGATCCAAATGACTGGGCAGATGAAGTAGGCAATCCAAGATATATTTTGGATCTTTTGCTTAGCATCATCAACGTGAGTGTTCAAACAGTTGATATTGTTAATGGTTTGCCTAAACTGGATTTTAATATGGATGAACCAACACTATAATACTACCATATATTCTGATGATAGGGTAAGTTTAACGAAAGCATTGATGTAACCATTTATGATATAATTTTATAGGGATAAGTGGGTGCGAAAAATATATATGACGTTACCTTTAGATCTGTGATAGCTGTTTTGTATTGAGTCTGTATAATTAAGCATGGGCCTTTATGC
>JBAZIG010000089.1:0-5481 GCA_041651955.1 Minisyncoccota bacterium
GCGGTGATCAGTATCCGAAATATGTGGTCACGATGGACGAATTCTGGAAAGATGCGATAGAAGGAGTTGTTCATTTGCACAATTGCTCCATTATTTATGTATATTTACATTCGGAATGCAAATATGTATAAAATGAACCCCCGTCAAATCAGATCCGTATTAAAACTACATTCACGCGCTTGCTGGGGCTATGTGCAGGAAGAATAGGACAGGTGCTCAATCTCTCCTCCTTGGCCAATGATACCGGTTTAACCTGCTCGTTGCTCAACATTCAAACGGGTACAATGCTATGGAACCATTATCTCTACGGTGCATTATTTGAAAATTTTGTGATCAGCTAGATCATCAAAATGAAGCATCATGCCGGACAAAGAGCCTCCGTTTACTACTGGCGGGATCACAACGGTATAGAAATAGACTGCATCGTGGAAGACGTTGCCGGTCAAATAAATGCGCTGGAGATCAAAGGCGGAGCAACCATCAACAGTGATTATTTCAAGAATCTGAATCGGTTTCCGGCCTATGGCGAAACGGTGTTGTCTCTCCAACGCCCTCCGGTGACCGGTGAAAGAGGTTAGTTGTCAGTTGTTTGTCTTCAGATGACGATCAGAAGCATTGGAAACGGCAGGGTGGCACAGGTTTGGGAGGTCAATATGCCAAAAACGGAAGTGAATAAATGCAGGTTAACGATGGTGATCTGTTTCACTATCGGGACAAAAGTGAGCTGGAGGTAAATTTAATTGTCCGGTTGCGTGATGGCAGGTGGGGGGAAGAGTATGGATTGTCCCCATCGGATGCCTGAGAGATTGATAGTAACTATTCAGCAGCAGAGTTAGACAAAGTAAGATACTCACTAAATTTTTATTGAAAGAAGAGTTGTAGATTTGATTGCGGTTTCGTTTGAGCTTCAGTCAATAGGGCAAAAGCATAGTTGTCACTATCATGCCGGACAAAAATCCTATTGTGAGCACTAGAAAACCCTATATAAAAATTGATTACAGGTTAATAAATAGCATATATTATAAACCATCAATCATTATCTTTGGCGTAATTAACTGAATTTTAATATTAATAAGTAACAATTATGGGAATTATTTATTTTAAAAACAATGATTTAAATCATGCATTCGATCAGTGGATCAGTATCGCACCACTCAGTACACATACTTTTGATAGAAAACGTTTAGCGAGGGTTGCCTATCTCTCTGTGTTACATAATGAGTTTATAAGTATCGAAATGCTCTCTGAATTGACAACTCGGAGTGTGGATGATGAGGAAGTAAAAGAAACTATTGTAGCATATGAAGCGATGGTATACATGTGTGATTTTTTGTTTGACAATGGAATCTTGGATGATACAATGGAGTAGATAACCATCTGAAGGATGACCTAAATGACGTTGCAGATGTACTTATCACTTTCAAGAGGTCATAGGACACAGATCAGCGAACCCATTGAGTTAATGTAACGTTTTTGTTTTTGGTTGTGAACCAAAGAATATATACGACCATGTGTAACCTTGACCCGGCGGAATGATGGGAATTATTTTAACTTCATTATAACCCATCATAAAGTATAGTATAAACCCTATATTTGCTCATTATATGATAGGATAAATATATTGAAAGAATTATATTCAGGGTACTTTTCTCACTCCAATTGGATGAAGCTGTATAACTGTTGGCAAAGAATGATAAAATGTGAAGAGCTTTAAAATAAATCAGACTGAATCCTCGACAACGTGAATCAAAAGAAGGATAAAACAGGTGAAGAGAAAAAAATATGATACGATGAAAAACACTATGAAAAACACAATTGAACAATTAATTAAGCTTGTTGATAAAAATAAACTTTCTGTCGTTGTTGGAGCAGGCTTTAGCAAGAATGCGAGTCCTAAATACCTTTCTTGGAAAGAACTTCTTATGGATATGATTCTTGAAATGTTTGGTTCCATGGCCCGTAATACAGCCGAGTATGCTAGAATAAGAGATACTGATAATGAACAACTGTTTTGGAACTGTTTTGTTGATCAGATTATTGCCGAAAAGGGATATTTAAACATCGCATCTGAATATATCAAAAGGCATGGCTACAGAGAAATCATAGACGATTATATTGAAGCAAGAACACCATTGGTTATCAAGGAGCAAGATAAATATTTTGCAAAACTAAACGACGAGAAATATGAAGTTGATTTAACAACACACGAATATCTTTTAGATGTTAAATGGAATAATGTATATACTTTTAATTATGACAACCTGTTGGATATTGCAGGTGGAGCCGACAGGAATGAGGAACTTGAGGCCGAGAAGAAAAGTTTAAATTTACGTATTACTCAAATAGATTCACGGCTCAGAGAAATTCATAAAGAGCTCGAAAAAATTAAAATAGCGGAAGAACCAAATCAATTTGAATTCGACGATGTATTTAATGAGAAAGAGAGCCTTGTAAGTTCAAGTGTTGACCCTGAGAAACTTGAACCGATCAAAGAACAGCAAGAATCCCTAGTGGAAGAGCGCGGAAAATTGTTAGAGGAGAAGGGAATTTGTAAACGCACTATAGAATCCTTTGAGAAAGAGCAAGAAGGACTCTATCTTCTTGTCAGTAAATCATTTGATTTATCCCTTCGCAAACAAAAGAATTTGATTAAACTCCATGGAACTGTAAGAACCCCTGAAAATGACACATATGGATTCGATAATGATCCTCATTGTCATTATATCATTGCATCTCATGACTATGAACAGTATAAAGAAAAACATGAAGCATTCGTGAATCTCATGCGAATAGCGTTATTACAGGATTCATTCTGTCTCATTGGCTTTTCCGGTGATGACCCCAATTTTATGAGTTGGCTGTCATGGGTAAAAGATATATTGGATCGAAGAGGTACAGAAAACAATGAAGAGAAAATATTCTTCATAGATGCTAGTGGTATCCCATTGAATGAAGGCAAAAAAATATTTTTCAAGAATCACTATATCAAGCATATAGCTCTATTTGACAATCCCAAAGAAGCTACGACAAACAATATAAAACAAGAACTAAAACAGCTTTTCAAAAAATTGAATAGTGAAGGAAACGCTGTAAAAGCAAATCTGCAATACACAAATATATGGCAGAATTACAAACTAAGTCCCCCAAAGAATGATAATAGTTATTTGTATGGAATTAAACGTCAGATGATTCGCGAAGTATGGGATAGCCGAAAGTTTAACCGTTTACCTAAAATTAAGCTTGATTTTACAGGTTATAAGCAAAGAGTTATCAGAGAAATAGTGCGCCAAGCAGACAAAGGAAAATTTGATGAAGATACCTCGAAGTTATTTATACTGGCTCTTTATGGTGATTTTTTACCATTAGATGAGCATATCGATAATGGTAAATTAGAATTATTACGTGATATGTTTAACTCAGATACTGATATCGGAAAGGAGTTTGAACTTCTATATATCAGAAACTTGAATTTGACTGCACAGGATTTATCTGAATACACCAGTAACAATACTACTGATGCAATAATTTATGAATCATTATTAAGCGCTGCTTTTCACTTAGATTTTGATTCTATGTATCAGCAGCTTAATCAATGGAGCCCAGAAGAATTGAGTTGGAAGAGCAGGGTAATTGCCTTGAATAGTTATTTCAATCTAAAAAATGACGCCTCAATCAATGATATTGAAAAATCATCAGAAACAAATATTCAAGAATATAGATATTATCTGGACACTATTCTAAATGCATCATTTGGTGTAGAATGGTGGTCTAAGAGCGATAAGTTTTATTTAAATTTCGATGAAAAAAGAAAAACTATTTGCAAGGAACTGAACAGGTTGGATGAAAATACTCAATATCTAATCGAAAAACTATCCAAACAAAAAGTAGAAATTACTCCGCGTGGAAACACTAACATCACATATCATTTTGGGGGGCAGATGGCTTTGGAGTATTCTATTCAGTACCTTCAGGTGATAAATGAAATCGGACTGCCTCTTTGTAAGTTTCGTATCAATTTTCTCAAAAAAGAAGAATGGTATCTTGTATTCAAAAATACTTATACCCTATATCCGTACCCTTGCCTTTTCTATTCATTGCAATTTGGCACTGAAGAAAATTTCATGAGAAGAGTCGCTGAAGATTATGTGTATTCTAATGAATTATCAGACATTCATACGGATATTTTATCATATTGTCTGAAAGCATATTCAATGGAACATACACCGCAAAATATTAAAATGGGTATTCTTTCATTTACTCCGTTATTCTTCAAAGTAGTTCACTCTAAATTGTGGAAAGAAGATTTTGGAAAAATAGTTAAGACTTTTGATTTAAAAAAACGTGACATTAACAGGGAAATTGGGAATCCTGAAAATTATTTTCTACGTGCCGGTTTATTACATACCAGTAGTCAGCCCTTAAAACTTAATATTGCCAATAAAATATTATCATTGGGTAACAAGATTGATGAAGTTGATAATCGAATTTTGATCGCAGCTTTAAGTAATCTGAGCAAAAGTTATAAACGACAGGTTAAATCAAAATACATAGATCAGTTAATCGAAAGTGCAGAACAGGTTAGCCAATATTTTGTACTTTTTAATTTGAAAGATTTACTTTCACAAGAGCAAGTGGATAAAGTCGCTTTGCGTCTTCTTGATTTTGATTTCAAAAACTGTCATGAAGAGAAAATGTTTGAAGCTTCATCTCGAATTGCAAAAGCAAACTCATCCCTGTCCCGTACGATTGAAGATGAAATAATAGAAAGCAAGTTATTGTGGCATAATGGTATAAGTTTCGATGAGAATCACAAGCCTATTATTGCACATGGTGGTGGATTTCTAAAAATCACCAGACTCCAAGAAAATCTCAATTTTGTTGATTCCCCGATTATTAAGTTGTTTAACAAATTAAAAAAGTCGTTCGCCGACATAGTGGATGAAATTAAAAGTTCGACTGAAAAAGAATCTGGTCTTCCCTTTATGGAACCATATTGGTCAAAGCTTTTATTGGAGATGCAATTGTTTTTAAGGACAAATCAATCTATTCTCCAATTCAGGAAAGACTATGATAAGATCACTCAACTTGTAGAGAAAGCATACTATCAACTCAATAAAACGAATTCTATCATGGATGGTCTTGTGTCAAGCAACGATTATAAAGTTCGTGAGAGTATACAGAAGCTCGTTTACGAAGCAGCTAGCTTTGGAATTAATAAATATACATCAGAATATTTGGTCATTGTAAATCGGATTGCTTCAAAAGCCAATCCCGGGTTAAACAGTTGTATTAATAACTTTGCCTCAGTCGTGAAGTCCTACACCAAGGAAATCGAACCGGAATTATTTAAACCATTTGTTAAACAAATACTGGAAGATTACGCGGGCTATTTTTCTAATTCTAAAGCTAAATGGGATATTAATGCCAAGAAAGAAGATGTTGAAGATGCAATGCTTCAAATACAAAAAGTGGCTAATGGAT
>JBAZIG010000090.1:0-5430 GCA_041651955.1 Minisyncoccota bacterium
CGGTAGATATTGATTTGACCTATATCCCTTTGGAAGACAGGCAGACCAGCATCTCCAATATTAATGCTCATCTAAAAGCAATTTCTGACAGAGCCAAAAGGTCTTTAAAAGCATACACATTGTACCAAATCCTGCGACCTGTAAACTTTTATGTGAATACCGAGGGAAGCAAATCAAGATAGAAGTCAATCAGACTAAGCGCGGCATCATAGGAGGTAATGTACTCAGACTGCCTCTTTGCAACAAGGCTCAGGAAGAATTCGGTTTGTACTGTGAAGCTGATATCGTACCGAAAACACTTCTTTACGGAGGCAAAATGGCTGCCGCATTATCCAGGCAGCATCCCCGTGACCTCTTCGATATAAAATATATGGATATGCCAATATTGGAAGCGAAAGAGGGCTTTTTGTTTTGTTTACTGGGCAGTGACCGTCCTATACACGAATCACTTGGTCCTGTTTTAATCGATCAAAGCGAAGCACTTCAGAATCAATTTGAAGGTATGACGGATATACCCTTTACTTACGAAGAGTATGAGGAAACTCGTAACAAGCTGATCAAAAGCGTTAACGGGTTTTTGAATGACAACGATAAACGATTTTTGATTGGCTTTGAAATGGCTGAACCGGTTTGGGAGCATTTTGAATACTCATATTTTGAAAAATATCCGTCTGTTCAATGGAAGCTTATCAACCTCCTGAAATTGAAGAATACTAATTCGGAGAAGCTAATCAATGAAGCAGAAAAGCTCAGAGAGCTATTTATACAATAAAAGCTCCCAGGTGTCTACCTATGGCTCTTAAAGGGTATAATTTCAAATTACCCCCTTTGTCGGGAAATAGCGTAAACCTGCCGGTTCCTCTCTTTAGTACTATCTGCCTCAGTGATTATTTACACAGATAAATAATTATTACTATTTTTACAACGGCAGAAGACGGAATCGGTTCATCCCCCGTTGTTGTAAAGCCAATATTGGAGTTTCAGTATATACCAGCAGAGGTTGTTCTGTTAAGGTTACTATTGAAGCTCCTTTTTTGTGTCACAAAATTCTTTTGCCAGGGTAATTTTCTATCAAATATGCTAACAGCAACTGATTGATTTCCTTTGTGTTATTCACCTTTCATGAATATTTTTATAGCACTTTTTTTGTATGAATAGAAACAAAAGCTTATTAAGTTGTTGATAATCAGGCATGGTTGTTTCTATTCGTATCTATTATAGAAACGAAATAAGATGTACCAGAAGGAAGCAAGCCATTGCTATTAATCTGTATGTGTTAGAGAATGAATTTGGATTCGAGGTGGTGTCGTGAAAAGCAACACCCTTATTAAAAAACATGTTGTGACACAGTTAAGCTAGCTGGTGGGCACAGAAATTATACAGAGACTCACTCTGCGAAGTATCGTCAAAATTCAGTGGTATATAATTGAAAAGGGGAAATTATTGAACAACCTTAACGGACTATCAAACTCCGTAGTTGATCAACAATCGCCCCTTTATGGGATCAAAGATATAAAGCTTCTTTCTATTCTCCAAGCAAAAAATTAACTATGGTATTTGATAAATACTAGAAACTTCTAGTGCTCGGGTTTAAGATTTTCGATAATAATAAAGGGCGTATTAAATTTTTATTTAGCCGGAAGGATTTTGGGTTAGCAAAAATAGCAAAATATCATCCAGAGGTTATAGAGGACCTTCAAGATATTTTGTCAGAAATGTACGTAAATCAGCGTACAAAAAATCGAGTCAATTTAGATAGTAGAAAGTATCATACCTCTGTTCGGCTCTGTTGGGATAATAAAAAGAAACCTTGGTTATTAACGGCCTTTATAAAGAAAAATGCCGTCTCTGACAGCAGTACAGGCATTGAACAGAACCCTAAGGGCAAGCAGAATGACACAACTACTCTGCAAAACGGCACTCCCATTAACAAAGATACAGATATTTCTGAGAATAACAACAGGGATAACAACGAAGCTCCCGGAATAGTATCTGTATTCCAGGCTGCCCAGGAGCAGAAGGAGAAGCAGAAGGAGAAGCAGAAGGAGAAGGAGAAGGATGGAGCCAAAGAAGGAACTTCCTTAGAAGATCTGTCCACCTAAGATATAGAAGCCAGAGTCGCTGAGTATGATAAGATCATTAATGAGAGAGAGGCGTATATCAAAAGGTCAAATACTCCGCTTACGGGTAGCAATAGCGGCGTTGGGACACTTACAGAAAATGAATTCAACGAGTTTACCAATCTGAAGGGCGAATTGCAAAGGCGCAATACCATATCGGCAAAGGAGGCAAAAGAAAGGGTGGCTAAAAAGAGGGCTGAGAGGTTAGCTGCGATGAAGCAGGCTGAGAAAAAAGAAACGGAAGATGTAAATCTTTATCGTTCCGCTGAGGAACAATCCGATTCCATAGATACAGAACTTGATCAGATCAGACAAACGGCCATTGCCAATGGCACTTTCATGAAGGCACCAAACGGCAAGCCAACCAATTTAACTGAAAGACAATGGCTGCAAGTCCGGACCAAAGCTTTTATGAAATGGTTCGGAGATTGGCAGAAACAATATCGTATTGAGAAGCTTCTGCAAAGTAAACCTGTTGAAATAACCGGTGAAGAATATAAAGGGAAGTATGAGTTAAACCGGGATAGTGTTAAGGCTTATATAAAAGATCATTTGCGGAAGGAATACAAAAACAGGGACACCGGCGAAATTATTCTGGTTACCAGGGAAGGAAGCCAAAAAGTAACTTCCCAAGGCATGGGCAATGATGTTCATTTAAAATCTATTGTAGCTATTCCTCAGTTGATTGAAGAGTCTATATTCATAGATGAATTGCCAAACGAAAAAGATAATGACAAATATGACAGTTATCGATATTACGTAACTGGGCTAAAGATTGGTGGGGAAGATTACACAGCGAGGCTTACTATAGGGGTTAAACAGGGAAATAAATATTATGACCACACACTTACGGAAATAGAAAGAGGGAAATTGCTTAACACAATTTCCCAAAACGATTTTACAACAAAGGGGGGCGCACCTGACCTTCTTATATCGCACATCAAAGATACAATGCTTTTTTCTTTCGCATTATCGTTTACACAATTTATTATATAGTGTCTTTTCTCTACTCGGCAGCTGCAAGCTGCTGTTAAATTTTGTGTCACAAAATTCAAACCAGCTTATCATAGTCCTCTCCCAGGACCTCCTTCTTGATACAGTAGCTCACAAAGTCTGATCTTACTGAACCGGGAAGAAGCTGATCAAGGCAATGTAGAGCACTCTGATCCAGGTAGAAGGTTACCCGTTTCCGAATTGCGTCGCAATAGGGCTTGCGACCTCTTTTGTTTAGCCTAGCTACATTATGTTTCTTAGCCATACTGTCTAATCGTTTAATGTAAATCTCATTTCTATACAACAAAAATATAACAGCAGTGACCAGGAGTATGTCTATTTATTCCACAAAATAATTACTGGTCGTAAATTGAATGTTATAAGCAGTTAATCTGAGATTCATGCAGCTTACCTCTCCTTGCAGGATCTTTTGTATACCGAATTCAAACTCAACCGACCGGTTACAGGCTCAAACATACCGAATTCAAAATGAAAGTGTAAAAATCGGGTGTTTTTCACTAAATTACGCAGACATGTTATCCAAATGAATAATTTATGAAACTATAAAACCATCAATAATGAAAAAACATATTTTGCTTTTAGTTATTGGGTGTTTGCTTATTCAGTGTACACCTCAAGAGACACCTAATATCTTAGACACCTTTACCGACAGCCGTGATGGCAAGGTATACAAAACGGTGACAATTGCGGCGCAAACATGGATGGCCGAGAATCTTGCCTATCTTCCCAGTGTAGTAGGCCTTGGAACAGAATCCTATACCACTCCTAATTTCTATGTATACGATTACGAGGGCTCTAATGTAAGCGCTGCAAAAGCAACAGATAATTACAACACATATGGTGTGTTATATAACTGGCCTGCAGCACTGACAGCATGCCCCGAAGGTTGGCATTTACCTACTGATATAGAATGGACAACGCTTACAAATTATCTTGGAGGAGAGGCCGTTGCCGGAGGCAAACTAAAAGAAACCGGATTTTCACATTGGAAAGAGCCAAATATTGGAGCGACAAACACAAGCAATTTCACAGCAATACCAGGTGGCTGCCGTACCACAAATTTTTTCGATCTGAGCTACGGTGGGTATTATTGGTCTAGTTCTGTTAACTACACTCATGGTGCTTGGTATGTGTGTTTGAGTAATAGCAGTATGAATATATCACTCGCTAATGGAACGACTGATGTTGGCTATAGTGTCCGTTGCGTAAAAGATAATCTTAACACACAACCAATAGTTGTGACAGGCCCAGTAAACAATATTAGTCTTACAACAGCTAAATGTATTGGTTTTGTAACATCTGCTGGTGGTAATTTTGTTACTGCTCGTGGCGTCTGTTGGAGTACATCAGAGAATCCGACCATAGCAAATTTAAAATCAATGGACGGCACAGGCCTAGGAGCTTACATCAGTAATATTACCGACCTCACACCCAATACCACTTATTATGTACGTGCTTATGCCACAAACTCATTGGGGACAACTTATGGAGAACAAAAATCATTAACTACATACAATACACTAACAGATTCTAGGGATGGTAATGTTTACAAAACGGTTACCATAGGAGAACAAACCTGGATGGCAGAGAACCTGGCGTATCTTCCCAGCGTGGTAGGCCCTGGAACAGAATCCTATACCACTCCATATTTCTATGTTTACGATTACGAAGGCTCTAATGTAAGCGCTGCAAAAGCAACAGATAATTACAACACATATGGTGTGTTATATAACTGGCACGCAGCATTGACAGCATGCCCCGAAGGTTGGCATTTACCAAGAGATGCAGAGTGGACAACACTGGCTGAATATCTTGGAGGAAGAAGTATTGCAGGAGGCAAACTAAAAGAAACCGGATTCTCACATTGGAAAGAGCCAAATACTGGAGCAAACAACGATAGTGGTTTTACCGCATTACCTGGTGGTGAACGTAATAGTTACTCTGATACATTCAGATACATTCGTCTCACGAGCACATGGTGGACCTCTACGGAATCCGGTACACATCACGCTAAGTACCGTTACTTGGGTTTCTCTTCCAGTTATGTAGATTATTTTATGAGCATGGAAAAAGACTATGGATTTTCAGTTCGCTGTGTTAAGGATTAACTGACCATAAGACTATTAGTCTATATAAAAACAGTTCATGTACAACCGGGTAATCGGGAGCCTGTCTTTTGCTCATAGTCCTCTCGCAGTATCTCCTTCTTGATACAGTGGCTGACAAAGGCCGAGCGTGATATATCGTTGAAGATTTCACCCAGGCAAGCAATGGCACTCTGATCCAAGTAGAAGGT
>JBAZIG010000091.1:0-5416 GCA_041651955.1 Minisyncoccota bacterium
TGATATTCAAAAATATATTTAATGTCTATGTCAGACTTAGTATTGATCATCTCCAAATTTAGGGTCTGGTCACTTTTGAATAATACAATTAATGGAATTGTCGAACGGAAAGGTGATTTAAATTCTTTCTTACTATATTCTGAATAAATATCATCAATCTTTGCAATCGGGTTGTTAAGATTTTTAAAATAAATCATATCGTCTTTTTTTTAATTAATAATATGGTGGTCTTTGAAGTAGCATGTATCTTGTGTATAGAATCACTTATTTGTTTTTTTCCCCCCTCGCCACCTCCACATAATTGTATAAACAGAACACAAAGCAGCTCTCAAAGATCACCGGTTAACGTTTCAGGCTTTTCCGGAGCTTATTTCTCCGAATCCTTTCATAAGTCAGGTCGTAAATTTCTTCTTTGAAATGCAATAGGGTAGTGGAATCAAAATCGTACCGGAGCTTTTTTATCAGTGCAAACAGGAGATTGATCAATTCCTGTCCAATATTTTTTGAGCTTTCTTTATTTGCAAAGGCGAAAAGAGAAATAGTTACGAGTGACTGTTTAATCAGCTCCTGGTTGCTTACCGGTTTGGATCTCATGAGGCCATTGGCCATGGAGGCAACAATTTCATGATCCTGATCTGTAAAGATGTTAATGGTGTATGTGGGTAAGAAGAGCATTTAAGGGTGATTTATTTTACTAGTTGTTGACGGTTTTTCATTAAGTGTATTAGTGTGATAGTTAGCGGTAATGGGATATTTCATTAACGCTGGATCAATAATTTTTCCTTTTTTATCTCTTATTTTAAAATTCTTACCCCCCACCAAATTAAAAATAAAATAAGAGTGCTTCTCCCAGAACATGACTTTCCTAATAGGTTTAATCTTCCACAAACCTACAAGCTTGAGTCTTATAGGACTATCTGGTTCAATAATTATTGGGCGATCTATGCCAAATAGTGCTTTTTCTATAGTGAATTCTTCAAGTGCGTGTTCTTGGAGACCAACTTCATATTCATAATACTTATTTTTGATTATAATATTTATCGTTATTCTCTCTATTGGAATAGGCTTATTTGTTCTATTCCATAAACTAATGTATATTATTTGGTTATTATTTTCTTTCCATATACCATCAATTTTTAGGTATGGTTTTCTAAAATGAAAAAATTGTAGATATCCAAGAATCGAAGAAAGTATAGCTCCGTATATTGCAATATAAGTAGTAATGCTCATAGCGGTATTATTCATTTCTCATACATTTCCCCTTTCCCCATCAAGAGCCATCCTGGTGAAACATTATGTCCCGGACCAGCGCACACGTAGGCACAACTTGCCTTCTTTATCGCAGGCTGTTTGTCTATTAAAAATAATGTGTTGTGCTTTATGTACATTATTAGAGCTCTATATCTCCCGCATTAACGGTGTTTTGGCTAATTTTAAAAGTAAAAAGATAATCGTTCTGAATACCATTTATTATCAACGGCAGAAGGAACGTTATATTTTTCCCTACGTACAGAGGATTTGCGGCATTTACTTTTGTTAGGCCAGATCTTGTCCAGGCGTTTATTGTTTTCGTTGGTATAATTTCTCCCATTTCCCATACAACAACGGGCAAAAGCAGATCTGATAAATTTGCTCCACCGGGGATTATTATTGGTGGTTGAGAGTTGTTTCTATAAGCATAATCCACACCGGAATGGGCTATTCTGCTTACATTTCCTTGATAATCAACATAGCCGGCATTGTCCCAGGGGATTTGTATTGAATTTTTTGTTTTGTTTATGAGCGTAAATTCAAATTGTTGATTATCAGGTTCCCATATAATTTTTATGGATTTATCTTCAAATATATATCTACTAGAATCATCTACTTGTAATACTGTTACAATAGTCTTTTCGTCATTTTTATGGCCTGTTTTTTCCACCTGTGAGAGTTCGAAGGAATACGTTTGGAACGTTGTAACTCCGCAAGAGGCAAGTAAAAAGGCCATAATGATTAAGGATGTATTTTTCATGATATTAAATAATTAGATAGAATTGAACATTCCCCCTCTCCCTAACATAAGCCACTCAGCAAAAACATTATAGTCCCGGACCAGGTAAACGATCCATTCGGGCTTCAAACAGATCTTATTCTCTCGGACCTTATAAAAGTTGCGAAGGTCCAGTCCATATTTTTTGACAAAAGTTGCCTTTCCCCTGATCACTTTCTGTTGTGAAAGGGTGTTTAGTGCTGAAAAGAAACGTTCTGTCAGCTCTTTGGTTTCGGGTGGGAGGGAGAGGGTAGGCATGGAAATATTTTGTATTAGTTAGTGTCTTATGCAGAAGTTATATAATTAGTAAGAGTAAAATGATATCAAGTTTTATTCTATGTAATTGCAGTTTATGCAGTTAAGATGTGTTTTTTTGTTGTCTGACGAATTTGGAATATAGTGCATGGTTTCTTTGCCGCATTTTGGGCACTTTAGTCCTTTTGCTCCCGTAAAAGAGATCTCTTCAATATGCATTAAATAATGACAAAACAAGCAATGAACATAATCCTCATTTTTAAATACTAAAGAATCTATGCCGCATTGAGGGCACATATTTAATAAAACTGATTCTGGACGTCTCATGTTTATGAGTCTATATTGTATTGACCTGACTCTAATTTGTACATATTTATCAATATTAATAAGTGAAAAATCTATTTCCGAAAGGTTATTTGGCATCCCAATTGATGTAATAAAATCATTGTAAATCTCTAAATAAACGTCTATTCCTTTTGAAATAAACTCAATAGAGTTATTTTCAAAATCATCATTTTTACAATGTACAAGCTTATTTCTTTCTTTTCTGATAAATTCAATTCGCTTATCAAATCGTTGTTCGATTTGGAAAATGCAGGTCTTATTAATTAACAATGTGCATTTAGATAGACGGATGCTATTAAATTCCCCCGTATTTATACTATTTATGTTTGCTTCTCTTGGTTTTTCAAAAATCAATCTCCAATCATGATGAAAAATTATTGCTTTTAATAAGAGTTCTATTGCGGTTGCACAAGACAAGAATGCAGCCTTAAGATTATGCCCATCAAATCCGGATAAAATACGGCCATTCAATCCTTTAGTGTTGTTATCCTTAAGTGCTGTAGCAGCACTAATTAAAAAATCTTCAGAATTTTGAATCATTTGACAGTAAATGGCTGTCTTTATTTTTTCTTCTTCTATTTGCATTAAACATTATTTTGATGCAGACTGATTTAGTTTACTTGTTTGGAGGCTTAATGGGAAGGACGCGGGGGGGGGGGGGGGGTTGGGGGCTGGGAACGTTGTAGTGGCTTCGTAATGTGAACAATCATTAACTTCTCTCGTAATTGAAAAGAAGTTCTTGATAAAATATTTTACAACAGACAAATTGCTGCCTTATTTCTTGTCAGTCTCTCTGACAGTAGTCCTTGGATGTTTTTCTGCGTATTTTTTTGATACATATCTACCTGTTTCAGCAGATCGATACCGAACACTATATCCACTAGATCGTTTAGTCATAATACTAAGATGTTGATTATACATACTATGTTAATGCTGCAAGAGCGTATATTATTGTAGCAACTATACCAATGATCCACATCACTAGGAAAAAGACCATTATTCCTTTCATCGTTTTAATATTGCGTTCAATACTTCTTAGGGCCTCTGAATTTTCGATCTCACGTATATCTCTTTCAATATCCAATTCATTGCCATATTTTTCGGTAAGTGCTTTATTGAATTCTTTGCTACTCATTGTATCTCTTTGATCAAAAAAAACAGAAAGTGATTTTGCAGTTTCAAAACCTTCATCAGTAAGATTTGGTACAATAAAGTTGTCGTCCTTGATTCTTTTTAAAAAATCTTCTCTATTAAGCTCATTTTTTCTGGGAGCATATGGTAAATAATCTAAACCGTAATGTCGCCGTAAGACTTTGTAATGCGATTTAAATCTTTTTTTTTCTGAATTATCCATGGTGTTTATTTGTTAGAAAAAGGCCACGTTTGTCAGTTTGTATTTACCGAGGAAATCTTTGACTTCTTCATCAGTCCACCCGGTGACATCTTTTTTAAAGTAATATTCAAGTGGCGGGCTTGCAGTTTTGGTTTTTAGATCAAAGGCACCAATAACTCTTGCATAAACAAATTCCCATCCGTCTTTTCCAAAGAATGACATCATTTCAATACTGTTTTTGAAGTACCTGGCTTTTCCTTTTTCATTAGCGAGGTATCCATCATCAATAGATAAGAGCAATTTGTGGGTATCAAGAGAATAGCTCATGTACTCGAATCTCTTGGATGGCTTTTCATCATGTGTTTCCCCCTGGATTTCTTGAGCAGAAAGGAGACAAGGCATAAGTAATGCAAACAATAGCAGTGTTTTTTTCATCATTTTAAACTCATTAAACATTCAATCTGTGACGTTACAACGTGAAAGAACATAAATTAATACCTAATAGAGTATTCCTACTTTTCCTCTATCAAATACAGAAATCATTTGTTTTGCTAAATCTATACCGGCTCTTTTAAAACCATCTCCCATCAGATTAATTTTTGAACCAAAGGTTCCACCACGACCATATACGGTGAGTTCATATAACGATTCTTCCTGACCGCGTTTTTTTATAAAACCGCTCATGAATACAGACCCATTTTCAGAAATACTGCTAACTATCAACCTTATTTGATATGTTGACTGCTCAAAACTTCCAAATCTAACCTTATACCCATAATCGAACATATAGGTATTGAAAGATCCCAATAAATCACGGAAAAGGCTCGGTTTATATTCGTTTTCCCATAAAGTGATCCAATCTTCCTCTGAGCTAATATCTTCGATATAAACAAAATCAGCTTCACTTTTCCCGTGAATAATGGCTTGCGAAAATATAATTGAAACATCAATCTCCTTTTCATTCCGCAAAGATTTCAGTATTTCTCTGAGCTCTTTCTTTGAAGTCTGAGCATATAAAAAATCTACAGGTATGCTCAGTACCAATACTATTGTAAATAATAGAAAGCGGAAATTTCTCATGATATGTTTCGTAACGATGGAATGAATAGAAAAAGGGATGCTAGTATTTCATACCTGACCTTTTATAACCATAAATGTAATTATTTATTTATAGACCAGAAAATCAACATATTGAAAATTAAGTCAATATATTTGACAAAGTGTCAAGTATAACACACAGTGATTACTATTGACACAAATCTGTAATTATGAAATTTCCAGCCCGGCTCAAAATAAACACCCGGAACGTCAAAACATGACGTAGTGGAAAAATTGCTTCTAAAAAAATATTACTTAAAGCCGAGATGTAAGCCGTCAGAGCTTGTCATCCTCCACTGCGCTTTGCTCCATTCCGGACCACAAACTCTTGACGCACCAGAAAAGAATCCCAAATT
>JBAZIG010000092.1:0-5402 GCA_041651955.1 Minisyncoccota bacterium
CTGCTGCACCGCCAAAACGCCACCCTCGAAAAATTGGCCGAAACGCTGTTTAGGCAGTGGTTTGTGGAAGAAGCGAAGGAGGAGTGGGGTACTGGAAAATTAGGGGATGAATTTGTTTTAACGATGGGAGCATCGCCACCTGGAGAAAGTTATAATGAGGAAGGATTTGGTATTCCAATGTATCAAGGAAATGCTGATTTTGGTTTTCGCTTTCCGACTAATAGAGTTTTCACAACAGACCCTAAGAGATTTGCCGAGAAATATGATACTCTTGTAAGTGTTAGAGCACCAGTTGGTGAGCAAAATATGGCTAATGAAAGATGTTGTATTGGGCGTGGTGTTGCTGCTTTCAGATTTAAAAAGGATAATTCATTTTACACCTACACTTACTATAAAATGAAATCCTTAATTAATGATATTAAACAATTTAATGAAACTGGAACTGTGTTTGGTTCAATTAGTAAATCAGATTTTGAGAATATTGAAATTGTTATACCAGATAAAATATCTATCCATAAATTTCAAAACGAAGCCAATCCAATTGATGATAAAATAACTACGAATACAATCCAAGTCCGCACTCTCACCGCTTTGCGTGATACATTGTTGCCGAAGTTGATGAGTGGGAAGGTAAGGGTGGAAATGTAAAAATATATATTATGAAGCTTACAATCTTCTATTCTTGGCAAATGAAAACAGATCCCAAGAAGAATAAGCATTATATTAAGGAATGTATTGAAAAGGCTTGTAGAAAGATTGAGCAGAAACCAAATCCTGAATTAAAAGGAATTAGTTTTAAGTTGCAAGAAGGAAGGAGTGGTATTTCTGGAACACCACAAATTGTAAGTACAATTATGGATGATAGAATTCCAAATTGCGATATATTTATTGCAGATCTGACAGTGACTGATCCGCACAATAAATTAGAAAAACTATATCCAAAAAAATATAGAAGAGATGTACATCAGGCCAATAATGTGATGTTTGAATATGGAAATGCATATATTTCAGTCGGAGAAAAACGAATTATTTGTGTCCTAAATTCTGCCAATGGGTCTCCAAATGAAAACCCAGAAAACATTCCATTTGATGTAAGGCACATGAGCTATCCCATCGAATACAATTACAATGTAAATAAAGAAACATTTGTTAATAAACTGCAATATGCCATTACATTGTGTTCGATTACTGCAATCAATGAACGCAGAAACAAATTTAAACCTTTTCAAACATGGCACGAATTCGGAGAGAAAAAAAGTAATAAATCGGTTTTCTTTGAAAATGATACCATCTATTCAATAAAAAAAAGCTTAGCAGAAAATAAGTCAGATATGCGCTTTTTAGGGCTTTCAGGATTAGGGAAAACCAGAATTACTTTTGAGGCATTTAAAAGTCAGGATGATAATTTGTCTTTGAATTATTTGTATTGTGAATATCAACCAAATGAGGAAACTTCAATTCAAGGAGCATTAGAAAAAATCTTCTCGGATAATTCAAATACACAAGTATTAGTAATTGATAACTGTCCTTTAAATTTCTTTCGAAAGATACTTAAGATGAAGTATGAATATGGAATGGCAAATCCAATAATTTCGTTGTTTAACGAACCAGAAGAAACGACAATTGTTAAAATATCTGCAGTCGAATATATTCGAATTTCAATTTCAGATTTGGGCTCTATTATTGATCTAATATTGAAGACTTCTTTCACATCTTTAACTGAAGACCAGAGAAAAATAATAAAAGAGTTTTCTGAAGGTATTCCATTAATGGCTAGTCTATTAGCAGAAAATGCAAAAAACGAAGAAAAGAATATCGGGTTACTAACAGATAAAACATTATTGGACAAATTATTGTCAGTTTCTGACGAAAAAGAAAAGGAAATTCTAAAATCATGTTCAATCTTTAGATATATTGGATTTGAGGAAGAAGTAATTGGTCATATAACATTTATCATAACAAATAAATACATAACTCCAATATCGGGTGGCAATGAAGAAAAAATGTACTTGTTCAGTAAGGTATTTAAAAAGTATTATACACGAGAAATCTTTGAAAAAAATGGACGATTATTTGGAATACGACCAAGACCGTTAGCATTATCGTTAGCTACTGAATGGTTCGAAACATGTACTTCAGATAGATTAAGAAAAATTGTTGAGGCAATTCAATCTCCTGAAAATCCCAATAGTAATATTCTTACCGAATCTTTATGTTCTCAAATAAAATATTTAGGTGATAACGAAAAAGTGAGATCACTAATCGGAAAGCTTACTGATGTTAGTGGCCCTTTTGATAATGCGGAAGTTGTAAACACAGAGTTGGGTTCACGCCTCTTTCGCTCATTTGTAGAAGTGAATCCAAATGCTGTGGCTGATAATCTATATCGTTTGTTTGGATCAATGTCTATTGAGCAACTTAAAAATGTTCAGGAGGGAAGACGAAATCTCGTCTGGACACTTGAAAAGCTTTGTTTTGACAAAAACACCTTTGCTAAAGGAGCAAAACTAATGATGTCATTTGGTGCAGCAGAAAATGAAACATGGGGAAATAATTCGACAAATGAGTTTTTAAATCTTTTCAAAATTCATTTGCCAGGAACTCAAGCACATTTATCTGAGCGATTAGAAATTATCAGATGGGGTTTAAATAAAGGGAATGAATATATTATGTTATCCTTGAAAGCTCTTAGATCTGCCTTGGAAACACAAGATTTTACAAGAGTTTTGGGTGCTGAAACTCAAGGAACAAAAAAATTAGTAGATAATTATCCCACAATTAGCGAGGTTATAAATTATTGGACAGAGGTCTTAGATATTTTAGAAAAATACGCTCTCTCAGAATGTGAATATTCATCGTTTTGTAGTGAAGTTATTGCGGAAAAAGCACGAGGATTGTTTAGTACTGGAGTAGCAAATATTATTCTTCCTAAAATAAAAAATATAGCTGAAAGTTACAGTTATGATTGGGACTTAATGATAGATAGCTTATACCGAATAAAGGAATATGAAGGTCCGAAATTAAAACAAGAGTATGTTTCAGAAATTGAGGCCATAATAAAGCAACTAACCAAAACGGATTTCTATTCCAGATTTGCTGCAGTTCAGAAAACTAGATACACAGCTGAGTCAAAACTCAATTTTGAAGAACTAATAAAAATTCAGCAAGAAAAATATCGAAGGTTAGCTGATGAATTTGTAAGTTATTATTTTTGTTTTTCTGAGATATTACATCTTATTTACTCCAATAAAGATTTATTAACTATGTCATTCGGGGCAAGAATTGCAGAGTTGATAGAAGGAAATGCAGAAAAATATAACGCTTTTATTGAAACATCATTAGACGTGTTATTATCAATTGACGCCAAAGACCGAAATATTTCACTTCTAATTGACTTTTCTAGAGGATTAAAATTAATAGAAACGAAAAATAAACTGATAGAATCCATTCTAAGCAAAGAACAGCTTTCTTATTTGTTATTTCCTGTATTTGGAGTCCTTAAAAAAGAGGATGACGACCTTATTATTCTATTCTCATTAGTCGATAAGGGAGTCGCGTCTATTGATGAGTTTATACAATATTTTAACTATTTGTCTCTTCCAAGCCTTCCAGAGGATAAGTTTGTTGGGCTTTGCCATAAAATAAAAAAATACGGCATTCGAGGTACAGATACGGTGTTGTCGTTAATTCATAGTTTATTATTTTTCAGTAAAGACGTCAATCCAAATTCCGTTATATATGGTCTGCTGGAAGATATATTAATGTCAATTGACATAACAAACTTAAATGGGATTAATAGAGATAATTACTTCCAAATGATCGATACTCTTTTGAGTCATAAGGAAAGTAAAATCTTTGCAAAATATATAAACCTTCAAGTTATTAATCTTGCGAAAGACCTAAATTATTCCTTTAGTTTTAACTCTACACTTGAAAATTTGTACCGCTTATTAATTGGAAAATATTTTGAAATAATATGGCCAGATTTATCGAGTGCACTGCTTTCTTGTGGTGAGGACTACTATGTGTATTATCATTATCAACATCTTTTAGGTTCTCACATCGGAGGGGTGTCTAATGAAGTTGGTATTCTATTTCGAGGGGACATAAATCTAATTTTCGATTGGTGTAATAAATTCCCGGAGAAAGCTCCTGTAAGATTGGCTTCAATGGTTCCAATTTTTGAAGGTGAGGGATTTCATCCAATCACCTTAAGACTTATTAATGAATTTGGTAACAATCAAGATGTTTTAAGTAATTTAAGTTCTAATATGGGATCTTACTCTTGGGTCGGATCTATGATCCCTTTATTGAAAAGCAAAAGAAAGTTATTCAATTCATTAAAAAACCATGCTATTCCTGAGGTTGCCGATTGGGCGAAAAGAAATATCTGTTATATGGATAAAGAGATTGAAAGAGAGCAACAAAGGGAAGACGAAGAACGATTTTTATATTCTTGAAAACAATCTCTATATGTTTAAGGATAATAGGTTAGTTATGTAATCAATGTTTCAAACTAAATGACACATATTACAGAACATAGCATCGAAAAATTCGCCATCGAGTTATTAGAAAAACTCGGTTACGAATACTTATATGCTCCCGACATTGCTCCCGACGGCAATGCTCCCGAGCGGGAGTCCTATAGCCAGGTGTTATTGTTGGGGCGTTTAAGAAAAGCTATAAAACGTATTAACGATCACTTACCGCATGATGTTCAGGAGCACGCTATCAAAGAGATTCAGCGCATAGCCTCCCCGGACCTTGTGGCCAACAACAAAGCTTTTCACAAGTACCTGACCGAAGGCGTTCCTGTATCAAAAAACGTAGAAGGGTATGAACGGGGCGACCGCCTGTGGCTCATAGATTTTGAGCACCCGGATAACAACGATTTCCTTGTGGCCAACCAGTTCACCGTGGTAGAGAATAACAACAACAAACGTCCCGACGTGATTCTCTTTGTCAACGGCATTCCATTAGTGGTTATGGAGCTAAAGAATGCTGCCGATGAAACGGCTACTGTCTACTCGGCCTTCAAGCAAATAGAGACCTATAAAACCATCATTCCGGGACTGTTTACCTACAACGGCTTTGTGGTGATATCGGATGGACTGGAAGCAAAAGCCGGGTCCATCTCGGCCGATTACAGCCGGTTCATGGCCTGGAAAACCGCGGACGGACAGAAAGAAGCTTCTTCAACAACCAGCCAAATGGAGACGCTTATCCTGGGGATGCTCAATAAGAATACCCTGCTGGATATCATCCGCCACTTTATTGTTTTTGACGAATCGGCAAAGGAAGATCCTCAAACCGGCATCATCACCAAGACCACAGTTAAGAAGCTGGCCGCCTACCACCAGTACTATGCCGTTAACAGGGCAGTTGAATCCACCCTTCGAGCC
>JBAZIG010000093.1:0-5378 GCA_041651955.1 Minisyncoccota bacterium
GCCTGCTATGGCCATTCCTATATTCGCCAAAAATGACAAATATCACATCCATGCCCTTTGAATATATCAGCACATCTCCTCTCTTGAATTTAGTCCATTCTAGAGTATTGGATTTTTGGGGTTCCTGCTCCACCTCAACGACAAGGTAATTCTTGCCGTCAATTACTTTTCCCTGAATGGTAGCCTTGCTGCCTTCGGGGATTTCTAATGTTGTACTCATGTTGTTTTTCATGTTTTATTATTTTTACTTTTCCAGATTATCATATATCCGCCTAAAAACTGGGTAAAGGGATAACTCCTCCAACACATTACCGCTCCCATCTGTTGCTTTTGCAAGAAGAAAGGAATCAAAATGAATACTATGCCATCCGTCTTTGTCGGTTGGCTTCTCCCCTGAAACCATAAAGGATTTTTGGTAATACTCGTAATCTAACTCTCTACTATAATCCTCTCTGACCATTAGCCAACATTCCTTAACACCTATATCAAAATTCTCCACACCCTCATACTCCCAAATAATAAAGTCCTTAAATAGATTGGGAACTTGAATCATAAGACTTATGAGGTCTGCCTGTTGGCAAGTCCATATGTGCTTTGATGCCTTTCGGTTATTCTCGGCAAATTCTCTGTGTTCTAAGCGTGATAGTTTTTTCATTTTGTTTTGTTTGTTTCTAAACCCCTTAGTCGGGGGTGTATAAGCATTGGTTCTATTTCCGAGTTATGCCCCATTGTAGAAATACCCACTACCATTGAGCATACCGCTTTCTTCCTTGTAAATTGGCTCTACTTTCACAAGCCCCTGTTTTCTTAACTCTCGTAATGCTTCTTTGATTGGCGAAAGTTCAATTTCTTTTCCCATCCTATCCCGAACATCAATCATTAATTTTGTGTAACCATACCACCAACCGCTTTGTTTCCTGTGCCATTCATAAAGAACATCAAGAACAACGGGGCATAACACATTATTGCCGTCAATGGCGGGTGAGGTGCTTAATTGGTCGTTTGTGCTATTCATATACTTTGGTTTTAAAATTAAACATTTGTGCTTTTAAACCGCTACTGCGGCAATACTCGGCACGTTAATTATTAACCCATATTACTGCTATCACAGATCCGGCACAAACAATCATTGACAGCATCAGCAACACCGTCAATGCCCTCTGGAAGAACCTGGCAATCTTGCCGGAATATCTGTCTGCCTGGTCCTGAAAGAGCCAGCCGGCAATGATTACTGCCAGAGAGCTTATGATTAATTTTCCAAAAATTGAGGGTTCCATAAATTTACTGCTTTGTTGTTTTTTTCGTTTCTCTTGCGTATAGCTCAATTATCCCATGCCTCATATAAACAAGAATTGCCGCATCCCTTGCGTGTTCGCTGGTTCGCCCACAATACCCGGTAATAGCCTTGAAATAATCGGCTTTCATTTTCGTAATGCAGTCTTTTGGTGCAACTGCCTCAAATTCCACGTTCAGCCTTTTCAAAAACCCCTCCCAAATGGAGCAGTCACGCTTTACGCTCCCGGCTCCTTGTCTTTTAGCATATGAATTCCCGCCAAACCACTTGCGGAGCCTTGCATCCTCAAAACGGACAAACACTTTATCCTGCTTGGCGTAATGCTCAACAATCTGCATTGCCTTGTCAATAGTGGTGGTTGTGATTTCCAAAAACCTTCCCTTTGGTGACCATACGGCAACCCCTGTCTTTGTTCCCGGATCTATGCCTATCAGTACTGTTTTCATGCTTTCCTCCTGTAATCTTCGTTTGTAAATCCCATCCGGTTAAACATCTCATAAAACCGACTGCCGGTTCGCTTCCCGTATTTCTCCTCCAAGCCCTCCATGTCCAGATTGCTGGTACAGATCGTGAACAACATCCGGTCGTGTCGGTAATACAACAGATCCACCACCGGAAGGATCTCATTGCCGTAGTTTTTGATCGCTGCCGGTTCCAAGCCCAAATCGTCAATGAACACCATCTCACGCTTCTGAAATCTCAGGAAGGATTCTTCGTCAGGCTTCTCCCCTGTGGCGATCAGCTTGGTAAGGTTAAGGGCTGAAATCTCGGCTATCTCCTTTCTTTGATCCCGGTAAACGGAATAATAGAGATAGTTGATTGTCCGCATAATAGCCCTTGCAAGGGTTGTTTTCCCGGACCCGATGGATCCAAACAAAAGCAGCCCGGGTTTCTTTCCGCTTATCAGCCATTTTGCCACCGTTGCTATTTTCTTTTCAAGATCAGGGGTTATGACAGGATCGCCATTGCGCCTTGCAACTTCGTTTTTGTATGCTATTTCCAGCAATTCCCGAAGTTCCCCGTACCCGGCCCGATCAACCCTAAATGTCGTCAGAGAAATCGCCTGTTGCGGGGTCTGTAACGACCTCATGAACTTTGCTACCAATGTTTTTTCCATTACTACTTCCATTTGTTTTTAATTCAAATAATCCGGCCCAGTTGTTAGCCATGCTCTGCTTGACAATCATATCTGCCGTTTGCGGATCGCCCCTTGATAGCTGAACCAGCTGCTCGGCTAATAATTCAAAAGATTTTTGGGTCTTATAGGTCTGACCCCGGCCCCTTTTGTAGTCCAACCATTCCGATAAAACGGAAATATATCCTGGTGAAATATTATCCACATTGAATCCTATCTGCGGTTTTTCCCCCACACCCCCTTTATTATCTTTTATATTTCCATTTCCATTTCCTAAATGCTTAAGCTTAGCTTGTAGCATAGCTTCAAGCATAGCTATAAGCATAGCTTTATCTATTTCTTTACCGGAAATGAGTTCATAAATTTCATCATTGCCTTTATTAACCATTGATTCTTTGAGCGTTGCGTATTCTTTTTTAGTTAATAAGGCCTTTGCTTTCTTGAAAAACTGGCCAACTTTGCCATTTACGGATTGCCGATTTGAGAATTCCTCGCGCTGCTGAATCACCTCGCTAAGCCTCCTGTTTACCCAACCCTTATCGCATAGCTTAAACTTAGCTTCAAGGGTAGCTATAAGGGTAGCTTCGTCTATGCCATTACAGTATAACAAAACCCTTTTTATGTCGGTTGGAATGGGGCCGTGTTGGTGTTGATAGATAAGCAAATCCATATAACAAGCTCTTTCTTCGGGAAGCATTGTTCTGGTCCCCTCGTAAAAGTCCTTGCTGTAAAATAGAAAGGCGGGATCGTTATTCTTTGTTTCCATCTTGTTTTGCTTCAAATTCCTCACATGAATACTGGCCTCTCAGACGCTTGTATGTGACCTTCGGGCAGGTCCCCAGGATAGGTTTGCCGTTGATGTCCAAGCGGTCAAAATCGGGGCTGAAAAACCTGCATTGCTCACAGGTGTTTGGCCGTTCCGGGAGTGTTATTTTTCTTCGTTTTGCCATGATTTCTATGATTAATAACCGCTCCTGGTTAGTTTTAGATTCTCCTTATACAGGGATATAATTGTACGTAGATTATCTCCCTGATGAACACACGCCCTGTTTAGCCTCTCCGTCTTGTTTACCAGCTTGTTTTCCTTTACAGTAAGGGAATCTACATACACTTTAGCAAGTGATGGCGAAAGGGATTTGATGTGGCTAAATTCGGTCTTGAATAACATTGCCCTTGCCATGTCCTGTTCCTCTTTCGCATCCGCAAGTATGGTCGCTGCACGGGCAATAAATACGTTGATTTGCCCCAGCATATTGGCTGCATCAAACGGGTCATCCGTTACGAGCTTCTCAATTTGCTGGAGCATAGCATCAACTTCTTCGATATGTTCCTGATGTTTCCCCATGTTAGTCGAATGGTAAATCATCTACCGGAGGCTCTGTTGCATATCCGGCCTGGGCCGGTACGCTGTACGTTTCCATCTCTTTCTTTTCGGTCATGGCATCCCGGAGATCCCCGAAGATTGGGAGGGCTCTTTTTTCTTCCTCACTCATGGCTTCCCGGACTTCTTTGGGGAACGATTGTTTAACCAGGTGGGTTGCTCCGTTCTCCTTTTTCTCTTTCATCTCCCAGGCAATGAAATCAGCATAGATGCCTTTTTCGCCTTCGTACAAATGATTTTCTTCAATCGGGATAACAAGGCATTTCTTTAGTTGTCCGTTTTTTCCGGACAAGTTTATCTTTCCGGCTCCGGCAAATGCCGTAAGGTCGATTTTGATGTTCTTATTCATTTTGCAGTTGATTAAAAATTTTCTTATCTGTAATTTGGTCCCGGTTATTCTCCAGGAACTCAATAAACGATTCGCAATGATTCAGAAGTTTTTCCGTATCCCTTGCAAGATTGAAGTTATAGGGCTCGGTAAAGGTTTCATTCACCTTGCCCCACTTAACCACATTATATTCAAACAGGGTGATTTTGCTCCCTTCCTGGTGTAAGCAATAAGGATAAACGATATGCTGCCAATGATCACGGAATTTGAAAGCATTGTATCTGGATGTGGTTTTGATGTCGTGAATTGAAAGGGGCATCAATTCATCAATATACCCGTACAATAAGACAGGCCCGTACTTGGTCTGTAAAACCCCCTCTGTTCGTACCTGCGGAACGGCTCCTTTGAAATACTCGGCAAATTCACGGCAAAGGGATATGGGATAGTCAAAGACGTTGTTTCTGAATTGAACACGAATTATTCCTTCCTCTTTGAGTGAAACTATTTCCATGTCTTTTCTTTCAGTATTCCTGCCTAAGATCAAGCAATCCACAACCTCATTGAAAGCTGTTCCCCGATCCGCTGCCTCAGATTCGAAAGGTACCCGGTTGATTCGTTCAAGCAGCTCCTGCCTCTGCATAGCCTCGTACTCCTCAACCGAGTATTTCGGATCCTCGTTACCTCCATAGAATAGCTCCCAATTCTTTTCCGCATCCAAATAATTTTGGAAGCTATCTAAGGCGGTTGCATATAGCTGGTATTTAGGCCGTTTCATAGACTTTCAGGTCTTTGTTAAACACACATCCCAATTCCTTTGCCCGTTGGGTTATCAGACGGGCAGCTATTGTCTTTGAACTGCCCACGTGGGGGAATTCTGGAATACGAATAATAAGATCGTTCAACGAATCCGGATCTGTACACAGCACAAGGTTTTCCTTTACCGATTCTATTACCTTGTCGTATGCCTCTTTATCATTACGCACCTTTTGCAATCTGTCAACATAGGGTTTTATGACGTTTGTTTGCAAGAAGGTATTCGGAAGCCCTTCGCCATTTTCATCGACCACCTTCGGTAACTCGACAATAGAGGGCAGGTTGCAGGTGTTTTTCCCGTCGTTCCTATCCGTTGGATCAAAGGTGATGGTTCTCTTTTTCCCGATTGCTTCCATATAACCTACCAGGTCCAGCTCCGTAACAAGTGAATCGTAGTTGGATCCACCAAACAGGGGAACATAGCGGT
>JBAZIG010000094.1:0-5368 GCA_041651955.1 Minisyncoccota bacterium
GAAAGGGAACTTGCTGAGAGACACAGGCCAATTGTTCAAAACACAGTAGATTTGTTAAAAACAATTTCGATTGAAAAATGGGAACCTCTGGGTGAGGAAAGAAGAGAATTTTTTGCTTTACAGAAGAAATTTGGAGTGGGCGAAAGTGCAGCTATGGCATACTGTAAGTATAGAAAAGAAGTGTTGGCTAGCAGTAATTTAAAAGATATTGTTGAGTATTGTGAAGAAAACAGAATCACTTATTTTACTACAATGGACTTTTTGTGTCAGGCGATAACTTCAAAAGTAATGACTGAGGAGCAATGCGATGAGTTTATTGCAACAGTAAAAGCGAAAGGAAGTAAATTACCTGTAACGAAGATACGTGATTTTTCTCCTCGGCTAATATTGTGATTATTAGAAGTCACCACCATATGAAGAAAAGGGGTACTGTACGACACTCTCCCAGATGATCCGGGGTTCATGGACGAATTAAGGCAGCCTGCACATTGATAAGGGGAAGCTCGATTTTAAGAGTTCAATTGTGCAGCTGCCGCAAACACCTTCCGCAAACAGCTGCCAACCAAACAGCTGCCGCCAACCACCACAACAACAGACCTACCACCAACCCACAAACCAACCGCCCAAAACCCGCACCCCGCAAAACTCGGCAAAACTCAAAAAAACATAAAAAATGTGCGGCATCGTAGGATACATCGGACCCCGGCAGGCCGTTCCCATACTCCTTAAAGGCCTCAAACGCCTGGAATACCGCGGCTACGACAGCGCGGGCCTGGCCATCATCAACTCGGCAAACCAACTGGCAGTCTACAAGACCAAGGGGAAAGTGGCAGACCTGGCCCTGATCCACAACGGGATCATTGAAAATTACCCGATGCTGCGCGAGAAACTCCTGCAGCAGGGCTATACCTTTCAAAGCAGTACCGATACCGAGGTGCTGGTGCAGTGGATTGAGTACATCCGTAGCACCCGGAAAACCGACCTGTTCCACGCCGTGCAACTGACCCTGACCCACAAGTCATCTTCAAGCTGACGCGCCACTTGAAAATTTGTTATTTGTAAAATATTAATAATCAACCATATGAAAATTTTGATATCGAAAGTGGCGCGGTATCTTCAAGCTGCCGTGTTCCCTGCATGGAGGCCGGGGCCCATGTGGTCACCTGCCCGCTCAAGCCCATCCTGGGCCTGCTGGACCATCCCCTGACCGAGAAAGGCCTGGCCAAATTTCTGGAGGATGCCGCGAAGATGGTTTGATCAGAATTGACC
The DNA here is from genome assembly GCA_041651955.1 of Minisyncoccota bacterium. Classification (GTDB taxonomy): domain Bacteria; phylum Patescibacteriota; class Minisyncoccia; order Minisyncoccales; family Minisyncoccaceae; genus UBA2558. The sequence continues at coordinate 1,270 of JBAZIG010000094.1, forward strand.
TGATCATCTAAGGCAGCATGCAAGCAAAGTTCAGTTCTACCTGCTATTGTTAATTGGCAAGGAACAGTAGTGTGGAATAACATTTATGTATTAATTTTGCATTATGCGAGAAAAAATTATTGATATCACAAATAGTTTTAGCAAGGATCTGAAATCCAGATCCGTAGCCAGGGAATTGCGTGATATGATAATTAGTGAAAAATGCACGAAAGTAAAAATCAATTTTGACAGTGTTACTTTTGTAACTCGAAGTTTTATGGATGAATTCTATAATGCTATTGTTACTAATAAGAATTTTGACATAGAATTGATAAACTTCTCACCGGAAATGGAAGCTATGTTGGATGCTGTAAAATCCACTCAGCATAAGTCAAAAAAAACAACAGAAAAGAAAATCTCTGGCACTGACTTGAAGTTTTCCACTATCTCTGAAGCAAATAAATATCTTGAAGCTTTATCATTCTGATAAACTAACTGGAAGTTTACAGTATTACTCGCAGTCGCAACGAAATACGACCGGGATGCATTTTTGATGCACACAGTAGTCTTTTAATGATTTCACAAGCGAACATAGATTTATTCAAATCCCTTTTCCGAGGACGTGAGGATGTTTATGCCATTCGTTGGGAAAAGGATGACAGGAGTGGATATATGCCAGCCTATAAAGTTGACTGGAGTGACTACAATCAACACAAGGCAAAAGGTGGAAGCTTTGCCAATTATGACAAGAAAGAATATAAACCACTCAATGATGAAGCGTTTAAAGAACATTTGTTGGGTAAATCAACGATTGGCATTTATCCCTTATTATCAGATAATACATCTTTCTTTATTGCCGCCGATTTTGATGAAACAAACTGGAGAGAATCAATATTGAATCTGTATGCTGTTTGTCGTGAAATTGAACTTCCTGCAGTAATAGAACGTTCTCGCTCCGGGAATGGCGGTCATTTGTGGCTTTTTTTTGAAGAGAATATTCCGGCTTTTATGAGTCGAAAGATTGTGTTTGAATTATTGTTTCGTGCTGGGATAATCTCCAGATTCGAGAAGGAGCCCAGCTTTGACCGACTTTTTCCAAATCAAGATGTTCATTCAGGCAAAGGTATTGGCAATTTAATTGCACTACCCTTACAAGGTACTTCGTTAGCCAACGGAAATACTTGTTTCCTGAATCCGGAGGTATTTGAGCCTATTGCCGATCAATGGGGATTTTTACAGTCTGTCAGAAAGATTCCCAAAAAGCAAATCGAAACGCTACACCTGCAATTAGCAGGTAAGACGATGGAGGTGTTCTCGTCAAGATATGTGCCGGATTCGAAGTTTGAGTTGGAGATACTCATCAACAGCGAGATATACCTTAAAAGAGTACAGCTTAATGAAAAGCTTACTGATTTTTTGAGAGATAATCTGAATTTTCTAAATTCAGATTATTTGATTAAAAAGCGTTTGGGTAAGACTGCCTATAATGTAGAAAAGTATATTAGATTAATTGAAGAAACTGATGATGGCATTATTATTCCCCGTGGTTTCGCTTCTTCATTGATTCATTTTTGTGCCAATGAGAATATTCCAATTAAAATCATTGATGAACGCTGTAAACATGTGGAAATTGAGATCAATTCAAAAATTGAATTGTTGCCTCATCAAGAGGATGTTTTAGAAAGGACTAAAGCTAAAGATTTTGGTGTAATCGTTTCGCCACCTGGTTCGGGGAAAACAATAATTGGGTTAGAATTGATCGCACAAAAGAAGCAACCGACACTCATCCTTGTTCATCGAAAACAGCTCTTCGATCAATGGCTTGACAGAATAGAGAATTTTCTGTCCATTCCAAGGAAACAGATAGGGCAGATTGGTAATCAGAAAGATACGATAGGTAAAAAAATTACGGTGGCCATGATTCAGTCGTTGACCAGGGGTAATCATTCGGAACTCAGAAATAGATTTGGCATGGTAATCGTAGATGAATGCCACCATATTCCGGCAAAATCGTTCCGGGAAGTAATTACGCAACTGAATTGCTTTTATCTCTATGGATTAACTGCGACCACAAAGAGGAAGAACAACGATGAAAAGCTTATCTATGTGTATATTGGTAACACAATCTATGAAATGACCCAGAAAGAGATGATGGAATCACAGGACACCAAAGCTGAAATTAATATTCGTGAAACTGATTTATTTGTCCCTTACGATTACAAGATTGATAATTATGAAACGGTTTCGCAGATTTTAATTTTTGATACAAACAGGAATAGCCTGATACTGAAAGATATAGAAGTGAACATCTCTCGTTTTAAATCGATATTAATTCTTACTGAGAGGAAATCTCATGTAAACGTACTGAATTTATACTTAAAAGAAAGATACGAAACTGTTGCCATATCTGGTGATGATTCGGAACGAAGTCGTAAAAGCAAGCTGGAGCAAATAGAACAAGGCCATTTTCAAATTATTATTTCCACCGGACAATATTTTGGTGAAGGAATTGATGTCAGTGAGTTGGAATGCCTTTTTATTGTCTATCCTTTTGCTTTTGAAGGGAAGCTAGTTCAATATATTGGCAGGATTCAGCGATCTGGTAAGGCTCCTGTAATATTCGATTACCGGGATTCAAAAATTGATTACTTTGAGAAGATGTTCAAACAACGTAACAGGTATTATAACAAGCTGAGAAAATAATTAGTAAATTATAAGCACAAGCAATGGACAACAACGACATCCTGAATGATATACTGGCACATACCGCTAAAAGCAAGCTGGATAAGTTTATCAGGGAGTATGCCCGTGAGAATGAGGATTTTAGAGCCGTTTTTATTGAACTGTTTTCTCCGAATCCGAAAACAGGTTCCAGAAAGAAGCAACCTGAAGAAGATTATGTGAAAACCATCCAAAAGGCGTTTATTAAAAGTGGAATTAAGTCATACGGCAGGTGCGAGAACAAATTCGAAGATTTTGGATTTGATGCCGGAGCCGTTAGCGAAAAGCTGGAACATTTGTTGGAAAAAGCGCGCTATTATATCCGGCATGATAACAGGGAGGAAGCCATTTGTATTGCGCAAAAGTTGATTGATACCATTCCCGATTATTGGAATGAAGGTTTCGACTACGAAGGTTTTGTACAAGATGTTTACGACAGGGCGATTGATTTGCTGGAAGAGATGTTGAAAGAGAAACTTTCGAATGATCAGGTAGAATCTCTCTTCAGTTGGTACGAAAAGGTAATTGTTGATAAAAAGCATGACTATGTGGGACTTAACACTTCTTTGGAGGTTTTGGAAAAATATTTTGTTTCCGATGCCGTAGGTGGTTTTGACCGTGTGCTGCGCATCATTAATCGGAGGATAGCGAATGCCGGGGATTATGAGCAAGAACGGGCTGTGTTGGAAAAGATATACCTCTTGGTTGAAAATGATCGGGAGGAGGATGCAGATCAAACAATCGGTGAGTTTCTGTTTTATCCGGAAGTCAGGAAGATTAAGTTAAAGCGTATGTTGGCAGAAAATAGGTATGACCAAGCCATTGAATTGCTACAGGAAGGAATTGTAATTGCCAGAAAAAAGCAGGAGACAGGCATAGAAAGTGAATGGTTAAAAAAACTTTTATTCGTGTATAAGCAGTTGAATAACAGTAAGAAAGTTCTTGAAATTACCAAAGAGTTATTTGTGCAAGGGACGGAACAACGTGCCTGTTACCAATCGCTCAAAAAAATCACTTCTAAAGCGGAATGGAATGAAATGCTGGCGTGGGTATTGCGGAATTTATCTGAGAGGGGTTTTTATAGCTCCATTGAATTGAAGGCAGATATTTTTGTTGAACACCAGATGTGGGATGATCTTTGGCAGCTTTGTCTGAGAAACGGGATAGATTTTCTACGTCAATATGAAAAACACCTCCGCCCCCGGTACGAAAAGGAGATTCTTTCTGTGTATCTTAAATACGTTCAGCAGCAAGCTTCCATTACAGATAAGAAGGCGTACATAATAGTTGCCAACACGCTGAAGCGTATGAAATCGTTCGATGGTGGACCGGAGCTCGTCAGGCAGCTGGTCATTCAGTACCGACAAATTTATAAACGCCGGATCTATATGATGAAAGA
>JBAZIG010000095.1:0-5303 GCA_041651955.1 Minisyncoccota bacterium
ATGGGAGTGGTCGGCAAATGGAGTTTGACGATGCAATAACTGAAATTTAATCTTTTAAACATTATCAAATCCCAAAACTATTCTTTAGTAAATGTAATCCATTCTGATTCACTAAATTCTTTTAATCTAAATGATGTCTCTGAAATAAATTCTATTTCATACAGCTCAAGCATTTCTTGATCTTTATCAAATAAATATATCAAACTCCCATCTTTCCAAACATATATATATATGTTAATAAAAGCCATATCTGAAGCCATGCGCACCTTACCATGACTTATTATGCTTACAGTTTCATCTTCCACTAATGCAATTCTTTTCGGAGGATCATATTTTTCAATAAAACTCAAACGCAATATATCATCTCCTGAACGGTAAGAGAAAGTGCCATCTAATTTTTGCAGAACAGCGGTTTGTTGTGGTGTGAAATTCACTACCGGTTCAAAAGTAATCCAATCCGATGTGTTAATACTTCTCACCCTAAAAGATGTTTCTGTAAGAAATTCAACATCTACAACTGTTTCAATTTCATCTTCATTTCCAAGCATATAATAAGTAATTCTTTCTCCATCACTTGAAACAGATATATAAGACTGATAAGTATAACTTATCCCTTCTAGTTGTTCATCTCCAGATATACTTGAAACATCAAGATCGAATTGCACTTTACCATGAACAGTTTTATTTTGTATACCTGATTCTCCAAAATCAATGTATACATCCCTTGGTTGATCATATACTTCCAGCATGGTTAAATACAACGTTTCGTCGTTTGATACACTTACATATGCCCCATTGAGTTTTTGCAAGACACTTATCTGTTCCTGGGTATAGCCATCAGGATTATCTGGAACTTTTGAAAATGTAAGCCATTCTGATTCACTAAATTCTTTAATTTTAAATGAAGTTGGTGAAAGAATCTCGAAATCCATTGCTATAGGGAATAATGCGAGTAAAGGTTCGTCTTCGTCCAGGACAAACATTGAGACCATATCGCCATCCTTCCATATATAGAAACCAATGTATAGCGCTTCTTCATCATCATTTAAAATATTCATCTCGGCAACACCGTGGTATGTCAATTTCACACCTTCTGCTATAAACTCTCTTGGTTCGTCATAAGTTTCTATAAAAGAAAGATGACCTGCAATTTCCCCCTTTTCAAAAATATTGTATTCACCTTCAAATAATTCTAAGACATTGATCTGTGCCTCTGTCAGCTCGTCAATATTGGAATCTGTCACTTTATTAAAAATAAGCCAGTAAGTATCATCCTCTACAGGAGATATTCTAAAATTATTTGCCGAAACATCATCTAGCAAAAAAATCTGACTCATATATATTTCTTCATCATTGTCCCGCATGAATAACGTGAACGATTCTCCATCTTCCGAAATGTAATAATAGAATCCAATATTAAGGCTCATACACTCGTTGAATATTTCTTCCAACACCCCTTCTCCGTGAAGTGTCACGTTTTGTTCACCAGAATCTCCCATGTCAAGAGTTCTTTGTATTGAAGAAGGGTATTGTTCTGTAAAACTAAAACGCATTTTTACAAAAAAATTATCTTCAGTAGACACATCAGATTCATAAGTGCCACTTATAGTGCGAATAATAAACCGTTGCTCTTCTGTGTATCCATCTATTGGCGGATATAATTGATCTACAATTTCCAAATCATCTTCAGACATTCGTAAACGTTGATTCGTGAAAACCTGACCATTCTTTTTTACAATCGTAGGTTGCCCGTTTTTTGAAAATGCATATGATGAATAAAGCATTATAGACTCGAAATCAAATCCGTCAGTGTTGGGATTAGAGGATTTATATTCAATGAAATTATGTAGTTTGCCTTCTTCAATATTTTCTTCATTTATTGTTACATATTGATCCCTTCCAACTTTGCTGTGCTCGTGTAACAATCCTATGGCATGGCCAATTTCATGGATCACATTCCCTTTTATTCCCCAATCGGCCAATCTGATCGGTTGTCTCCCGCCTATCATTCCCAAATAGGAAGAACATCCATCGGCATCGTATACAAATTCTATGTAATTGGGCTGGTTCGTTCTTTGAATAAAAGTAAGATTAGTATTTGTGTGGTAATACTCTATAGCCTGGATAACCCTTTCCTTATTTGGCAGATTTGAATTTATGGTATAATAAACTATATTATCCGGCCATAGGTTACCTTCTGCATATACTGCACCTTTTGTTGGTGATTGTAACAAAATGTCTCCCTGAAAGATGTATTCTTCATTGATCTTTTCGCATGTTATAGTTTCCCCCGACATTGTAATCTGAACAATTTCTCCGGTACTTCCAGGATAGGCTTGCTCACTGTATACAAGATTTGGGTCATCAGGATTGCCATAAGTTATGCTGTCATTGGGCGAACAACTTGTAATACAACATACAATTATTAAAACTGATATTAAAACACCATAATTTGTTTTCATACTTTTCAATTGTTATATTTTTATTACTCATCCGATTATCTGTTCCCACATGCAATGCCGATAACTTTAAAAGTTATACCGTCAGAAGTTATTGGTTGAACTACATAAATTATATGGGCGCCCATATTTGCAGCCTGCTGTTTTGCCTCGTCTAACACTTGTTTTTCAAGTTTTGAAGCAGATTGAAATAATATTACGTTGAGTTTTTTTGTAACCTGAATATCTCCTTTTTTTACAAGGCCTTCAACATCAGACGCAAAATATGTTATTTCAACATCAGCCCAATTGATTTTATTGTCTCTTTTTAATAACACCTCAGGGTCACTGTTTTCAATTACTTCAGGCTCTTTCTCTTTATAAAATTCCTTCCGGCCGCTTGATAAATAAATTTCTTTAACCCGTTGTTTAGAAATTGTATTTATCACAGTTTCATTATGATAAGAGAATGTTACTTCTGTTTCTTTAATAGTGTGTATTTTCCCTATTATTTGTGTTCCGTCTCTTAGATTAATTGTATCGTTACTTGCAGTTTGTCCATAAATACAGCCACCTGACATTAAAAATAATAAGCATAAAAATGTTTTTGTTCTCATAATTTATGAAATATATATAAAACTCTTTGTAAACAGCCGGTAATTAATACATCCCGAGGGGCTCAAACCTCCATATATTCCAACTACCGCCACGATTTGAACGAAAATATATATATTGTTCGTCATAGCTCCACATAGGACTATCATCCCATGACCCGTTGGTGGAAAGTTGTGTTTTATCAGTGGCATTTGTTCGCATCATCCATATGTCATAATTGTTATAACCGCGTAAATCTTTACCCTCATCAGAAGAAAAAACTATCCATTCTCCATCAGGTGACCATTTTGCATCTTTAATATCATATGTCGAATTTTGAGTGAGTTGTGTTGGACTAGTTCCATCTGTTTTCATTGTCCAGATTTGTTTCGGATGAAACAAGCCTCTGTCACCTCTTTCAATTACCGACTTTTTATCTTCAAGCAAAAAAAGAATTATTCTCCCGTCAGGAGAAACCTGCGGATTTTGTCCTTCTCTTAGTTGGGTTGGTAAGCTTCCCGTCTCACTTACTGTCCATATTTGAGGATCGTTTGCTGTAGGAGGGTTTGATGTATATGCCACTATACCCCCCCTTGGGGAAACGCATGGACTATAGTCCTCAGCCTGAGTACTGGTGATACTTGTTATCCCTCCACCCCCTTGAGAGTTAATTTTGTATAAATGTGGATTACTAGTAATTCTATTTGAAGAAAAATATATATACTTCGCCTCGGGTGAAAAAGAGGGAAATAAATCTAATTTATTACCGTAAGTGATTCGAGTTCTTGCTTGTGCTCCGACATTTTGTTTCCACAAGTTACTATGTAAAGTTCCTACTTCATCTTGTGTATAAATCCAATATACGATTTCATCGTTCGTTGGAGATACTATAGGCTCACCAATTTGTAAAAACAAATTTTCATTATTAGTAATTCGTTGTACGCTTTTCACTGTTGGTGATCTTTCAATAGTTTCAAGATAAGCAAGAGATTTTGTTATCACTTTATTTAATTTTATGCCAGTACTTCCCGAAATCGGCTCAAAAGAAATTAGTTCAATAGTAACAACATCTCTTGGTTTTAACTCAACAATAAATGATTTATACGTCTTGAGCTCATCTTCTCTGGAATTGTAACGTGTTGTTATTATGGTGTCTAGATACCCTTCCTTTTCCAATTTGATATTTGCAGCAACTTTCCCTTTACCGAAAGCTATTGTGTCGTTTATGGGCGTAGAACCACTTAATTGATTATCGACGTACACAGTGGCATCAGAAGGTTTAGTTGTAATGCTTATGTATTGTAACGGCACACATCCACTAATTGAAAGTGTCGCAACTGTAAATAAAAAAAAACTGATTTGATAAATTGATTTCATAGTAATATTCCACATTACTTCCTACTCATAAGGCTTTTCGGATACGCCCCGTTTAGTGTGGTTTCTGGTCTCCACATAATAGAAAATCAGGCTTTAGTATGATTTCTTAGGATTAGTTTAACACCTTGAATATTGAAAAGAGAACTATTTATGCGTATTGTTTGATTAATCCATAAAGCATAAATGTGTAATAGAAAAAACACATTTTTTCCTTTAAGCTTGAATAGACTGGTAATTAAAACCGTAGTCATCTGTTTTTGAATTGTTTAAATATAGTCTGTTTTTTTGATAAATACAAACAATGATTAATTTTGGTCGTTTTGAATTTGATTTTGGTCGTTTTGAATTTGATTTCTGCAGTTAATGAGAATAAAGCACATACTGAATAAATAAAAAAAATCTTGTTAACCAGGACTTCATTAATCGGTAAAGCCATACAATGAACTTTACGAGTCGAATAGGTCAGGGGAGTTTCACCTCCAGCCTCTCACGTAACAGCACTTGATACTCTCCTTGATACGGCTCTTCCGGATATATTCGATTGGCAAAGCCGCTCCTCCTGAATTTGGATCGTTTCCTCATCCATTTGACAAGTCGGATATTTAGCAACCTAAACAACCTATGCAACTCACATATCAGGAACTTCTTCGCTACTAAAGCTTCATCCGCCCTTTTCCCGATCCGCTCAATACCTTTTTCGTTGGATAAAAGCACCGTCGGGTAGTTTGGCAGATTCTCCTGTTGGCCCCTGCCGCTAGCTCGTCTTTATTCCGGTTCCTTGTCGTTCTCTGTCGGGTAGCCCGGCCAGTCCGTTCGCTCGACTTCCGCAGTCTTACCTTTCTTTCGATACTCTTCCTGGTCGTGAACAAAGTCCCACTATCTTGATTATGGTTC
>JBAZIG010000096.1:0-5251 GCA_041651955.1 Minisyncoccota bacterium
TAACCATGCATTCATCAACCCATGAGTGCTCTTTTGGCTTTTGCATAAACCAAATGGTTTAAAATATAATGTATTGAAAAAGAATTATATAGCAGTAATTCTACTATTAAAAATTTACGTATGAAAATTTATATTTCACTTTTGTTTATTGTATTATTTTGTCATCCCTGTTATTGTCAGAGTAGAACTGCTAGCACCCGAAAACCGCAGGATCAGATTTCCATTGATTCTTGTTTGTATAGCATAACCTATACGTACCATTATGCCAAAGACACAACCGGGAAAGTCCGACTGTTCGACAAACAGGTACTCGAAATAGGAACAACTATAGTTCACTATTACAGCAAAAATGCAGCCCTTATTGATTCCATTATGTTTCAGGCCAAAGTTGCCGTAAACCCGCGAAAATCTTTTGCTGCCAATGAGCGGGAATTATACGAAGACATCTACTGGAACTATCCGCACAAAGATTCCATTGGCGTTTATACCGGTCTTGTGAATGTAGATTACTTCTATGAAGAACCGGTTCCCTCCATGGAGTGGAAACTGACAGAAGACACCTGTTCCATCCTGGGATATACGTGTTTTAGAGCTTCTACCCGTTTTAGGGGGCGCAGTTATACAGCCTGGTTTACCCCGGGAATTCCAATTTCCCATGGGCCCTGGAAATTCAATGGACTGCCGGGGTTGATCCTCAAAGCCCGGGATGAGGCAGATTTGTTCGTCTGGGAAGCACAAAACATTTCCCGTGAGCAAAATAAAAAAGTCTATGTCATGAATCCTCGTTTCAATAAGATTATTGAAACAACACGTACGAAACTGCTTAGATTACAGGAAAAAAGATGGAAGGATCCCGCTGGTCTTCACGTTCAGCACGGATCTGGAATGCACGTCCGAAATAATAAAACAGGTAAATTTATGAAAATGGCCCCCGGGCAATTGGTATTACCTTATATTCCTGTTCCGGAACTAGAGTAATTATCAGATATTAAGCAATTTGCGCCATGAACCCTTTCCCGTTTTATAAGCAACTGGATTCCCGCGACTGCGGTGCAACCTGTCTGCGCATGGTAGCGAAATATTACGGATGCGATTGTTCCGCTTCCCGGTTAAGGGATTGGTGCCACACTTCAAGGAGCGGGGTTTCATTACTGGGAATCAGCGATGCAGCGGAGAAAATAGGCTTCAGAACCATTGGAGTAAAGATTACGCCCGTCCAACTCTGTGAAGAAGTACCACTGCCCTGCATCATTCACTGGAATCAGAACCATTTTGTTGTCTTATATAAAATTGGAAAACGAAAAAAAGATAATCCGGTATTTCATGTAGCCGACCCGGCTGCCGGTTTGCTGAAATATGAACGTGCAGGTTTTATGAAAGGCTGGCTTACCCGTTCCGACCAGCCAGAGGGTGGCATGGGTATTGCATTGTTGCTGGAACCCACGCCTCATTTGAAAAAAGACGGGTACCTTGGGCATGACAGATCTTTCGGATTCGGGACGCTTTTCAGGTATTTGCGTCCTTACCGCAGCTACCTTGTTCAATTAGGTATAGCCATACTCACCGGCAGTATCATAAGCCTGATATTGCCCTTTATTACCCAATCGGTAGTCGACACGGGTATAGGATCGGGGAATATTCATATTGTCCTTATGTTTCTTATTGCTCAGGTGATGCTCGTTTTGGGGCAGATGGCCAACAACCTGATCCGTAGCTGGCTTATGCTCCACATGACCACAAGAGTAAGCATTTCGCTGATTTCAGGATTCTTAGGAAAACTCATGAGGCTGCCCATCTCGTTTTTCGATTCCAAAAGAGTGGGAGACATTATGCAACGCATAGGAGATTACAACCGTATCCAGACGTTTCTGACCGGCACGGTACTTAGTATAACTATGGCGGCTATATTGTTAATTGTATATAGTGTTGTAATGGCAGGCTATAATCTTTACATACTGGGAGTCTTTGTACTGGGAAGCCTGTTGTATGTTTCCTGGATCCTGTTGTTCATGAAACGACGGCGGAAACTGGACTATATGCGCTTTCAGGAAGCCTCGGCCAATCAAAGTAATATCATCCAGCTTATCAGTGGCATGCAGGAAATTAAACTGAACAACTGCGAACAGCAGAAACGCTGGGACTGGGAGAGGATACAGGCCCGTTTGTATAAGGTAAGCATTGGCAGTCTGAAGCTGGGTCAGACGCAGGAAGTGGGCGGTACGTTTATAGACCAGACTAAAAATATTATCATCTCGTTTCTGGCAGCCGGTGCTGTCATTAACGGAGGTATGACCCTTGGGATGATGATGGCCATGCAGTATATTATTGGCCAGTTGAACGCGCCTTTGTCGCAGTTTATTTCTTTTGTTCAGGCTACGCAGGATGCCAAAATAAGTCTTGAACGACTGAATGAAATCCACGAACAGGAAGACGAAGAACCCGAGGGCTCCGGAAAAAATCCCGATATACCTGTAGAAGCCGATATAACATTTAAAAACGTTACCTTTCAATACGGTGGTCCCAGGTCCGAAAAAGTACTGAATAATATCAGCCTTATGATTCCTGCGCGTAAAATTACGGCCATCGTAGGAACAAGCGGCAGCGGCAAAACTACATTGTTGAAACTGATCCTTGGCTTTTATCCGCCTTCAGAAGGAGAGGTTTTACTGGGAGGCAGGCGTCTGGCTACTTATAGTGACAGCAGCTGGAGGAAACATTGCGGGGTTGTGATGCAGGAGGGTTTTATTTTCTCGGACAGTATTGCCAATAACATTGGTGTTTCGGATACCGAGCCGGACCGGGAAAGAATGTTACAGGCGGCGGAAATTGCCAATATCCGGGATTATATTGAATCGCTTCCCCTGGGATACCGGACACAGATTGGTATAGAAGGTCAGGGTTTGAGTACCGGACAAAAACAACGGTTGCTGATTGCCCGGGCAGCTTATAAAAATGCCCCTTACCTGATATTCGACGAGGCTACCAACTCGCTCGACGCCAATAACGAAAAATGCATTATGGAAAACCTCCGGCGTTTTTTCGTGGGAAAAACGGTGGTCATTGTGGCACACCGGTTGAGTACCGTGAAAAATGCGGATAATATTGTGGTCCTTTCAAACGGTTCCATTGTGGAGGAAGGAACCCATACGGAATTGGTGCAAAAAAAAGGTAATTATTATAATCTGGTTAAAAACCAACTAGAATTGGAGAACTAAACAATGCCTGATACAGATTACTATTTCAGTGAAGAAGCTTCCGAGATTATCGGGACTCCGCCCCGGTGGATTATCCGATGGGGTATTACGCTGGTATTCATATTATTTGCCGGGATATTGGCAGGATCTTATTTTATAAAATATCCCCGGACAATAAAAGCACAAATTGTCATTTCGTCTTTTAATCCGCCGGTAGATCTTATAGCACGACGGGACGGACATATTGATTCTTTCTTTGTGGCCAACGACAGCCGCGTACAAAAAGGAGATATCATACTCATGCTTTCCAGTATGGCCAATTACAAGGACATCACCTGTATTGAAAACAATTTGGCCCATACCGCCCCACCTGATTTCCTGGCACTCATCCGGGAACCGTGGGTGGAAGAAAATTACGTCCTGGGCGAAATTCAATCTGTTTTTGGCGAATTTCAAACATATTGCCTGGATTACCGGCATTACCTGGAATCGGATGTAACGAGCGGGAAGAAAAGGCTTATTGAACAACAACTGGATCATAACCGTGATTATTACCACTGGCTTGGAAAACAAAAACAAATCAAAGACTCGGTGTTTCTTTTCCAATACCGGAATTTTCAGAGGGATTCGTTGCTATATGTTAGAAAAATGATCACCCCGGTTGAGTACGAAAATTCTTTACGCGAACTGCTGGAAATGAAGAGCACCCTTATAGGCAATGAAACGGATATGGCTACGGCCAGATTGTCCGGCATGCAGACACAACAGCAAGCAGAAGAACTTTCTATTGAACATGCAAATACCATTGCCGGTTTTAAACAGAATATCAGTCAAAGCCGGCAGGATCTAATAAACAGTATTATTTCGTGGAAAGAGCAATATTTGCTCATATCCCCCGCATACGGACGGGTTTCCTTTGTGAATTACTGGCACAGTAACCAGTGGATCCAAGCCGGAGAAAGACTGGTCAGTATAATTCCCGAAGACAGTGAAAAAATTACCGGACGGCTTTACATCCCTATTGAAGGTATTGGCAGTGTAGAGAAAGGACAGACCGTCATTATCCGGCTTGACAGTTACCCGTATATGGAGTATGGCATGATCAATGGATACATCAATAATATTTCCGCAGTCCCGGACGAAGAAAACCAATATATAGCAGAGGTCATTTTCCCGGAAGGACTGACAACCACCCGCAAAATGAACCTTCCCCTGATCCAGCAAATGACAGGCGAGGGAAGAATTATGACAAAAGATATGCGTCTAATCGAGTATTTTTTTGAAAAAAATGAAAAATAGGTACTTAATCTTCTTTTTATTATTCTTACTGCCCCTGGAAATGTGTTGCCAGGTAGTTATTAGTGGAAGAGTGATTAGCAGTAATAACAATACGGGACTTTCTGATATCAATGTGATGCTGTTAACCCGTGACGGAAAATCTTTTTATACATATACTATAACCGGTGAAGAAGGCTGTTACAAACTTTCGTGTCATGCAAAAGTTGATAGCCTGATGCTTAAGGTAACCGGGTTCAATATTAAGGAACAAGCGATAATTATAGAAAGCAGGACACAGATCGTGGATTTAAAGGTCGAGGAGCAGGCGCTTAATATTCGAGAGGTTACTGTAAAATCGGCACCCATTTCACGTCGTAGTGATACCGTTAATTATTATGTTGCCAATTTTATTGATTCGCTTGACCGTTCCATAGGTGATGTCTTGAAAAAAATGCCCGGTATTGAAGTTCGGGAAAGTGGTGAGATCAGGTATTTAGGCAAATCCATCAACAGGTTTTATGTAGAAGGCCTTGATTTGCTAAAAGGCCGATATGGTGTTGGGACCAGAAATATCCAGGCAAAGGATATTGCTACGGTACAAATACTGGAGAATCACCAACCCATAAAAGCTTTAAAAGATATTGATTTTTCTACAGATCCAGCTATCAACCTAAAACTCAGGGAAAGTGCCAAAGGTACATTCAATTCTGTGGTGCAAGTAGGGGGTGGGTACAAACCTGCTATGTGGAATGGGGAGTTAAACACCATGTTCTTCGGCC
>JBAZIG010000097.1:0-5237 GCA_041651955.1 Minisyncoccota bacterium
AAAAAACTTGTTAATCCGGTGAAAAAAGCATTTTTCTCTAATCCAAATATTTTTTTCTTTTCATCCATTTTATTAGTCATTCCGCAGTGTCTTTTTTAATGTTGCCTAACTTGGTTATAGATTCAATTGTCTAAACACACATAATTATTTGGGTGTAGATTCCATTATTATTTATTCTTACAAGTCCATCTGCATCAGCATCTTACTGGGTAACCGGAGTATAACTATACAACAAGTAAAATTAATAAAAAAGATTAAACTTCTCCTTTGTAAAATACAAAAACACAGAGATGTGTCAGTCATTCTCTTTCCGCTCCGCAAGCTCCGCTCCACTCGAATCACTGACCTTGTGTTTACTTCCGCTAAGAGATTGTCATCCTCCATTCCGCTGGCGCTCCATTTCGGACAACAAACTCTTGACGCTCCAGAATGCAGCGGTATTCGCTCCGCTCATGATCCTTGTCCCCGCCCGGCAAACTGTGAACGGGCCTCAGTTCGCCTCCCACCCATATCCCGCGGTGTTCGCTGCGCTCACTCGCCGGCGTAAATGAACCCACGCCGGGAGCGGCACCGCATCTATCAAAAGCAGAAAGCATATACCAGACATCCCATCCCCGAACCTTCCCCCAGGGCGTGCGCCATTTCCACCCGGCTCCCCTTATCGTTCGGGCTCCGCTTCGCTCTGCCCTCAACAATTGGCCGCCCCTGATTTAACATAATCTGAACTTAGTTATGTTCCTCGCTCCGCAAGCTCCACTTCGAAACATAACCCAGATTATGTGCAAATAGGGCCGTCCCCCTTTGTGAAAATCGTAGAAAATCCGCAGGCCTTAAGCCTGCTCCCCATTTTCTCCGCTTTCCCCAAAAGAGAGCGGAGCGGCAAAGCCGCACCCATTCCACAGCCTTCGGCTGCTCTCAATAGGTGGTTCTAATGTTCAAGAGTATTAATAATTGCCTCTTTCGGGCGATTACTTATCAAGTTACAAAATTTAAAGCTGATTACAACCCTTGAATAAACTAATGTTCTGGAAATTTTTTTAATGCGTGTTAGCGGTTAATTATTTCTTTTCTTGGATGCGTTTTTTCGTTCAGCATTATCTTTTTTATATTCGTTGACTCCACTTTAATATGGGCTTTTACAATTTGCTCTATTGCTTTTTAATCCTTCTTGTTTCATTTGATGTGTCAATTAATAATTTTCCATTTGACGTGTCTGTTGTCACAGGTTGCTTTGCTTGAAATCCTTAAACGATATACTCTTTTTTCCTTGTTTTTTTTTCATACCAGAAGCTGTGGCAATGTAAATTGAATAAGCATTCCCATTTGGTTTGAAAATTATTTGTTTATTTGTCAATGGTGAGTGATTTTTTATTTAATTGAATTTTTATAAATGTTAATCAAAGAATCTTTCTTTTGGTTTTCAAAAATTGATTTTTCAAGCTCACTTTTCAATTTTTTATTTTCTTCATAATAATCACTTTTGTCTTTGTCAAACTTCGTTGAGCCAAAGTATAGTCCTAACATAAACGCACCAACTGAAACAGTTGTAACAGCTGTCCAGAAGTATATATTTTTAAGTAAACTCGTTATCGGGTGGCCATCTTTTTGTTTTATTTTTTTCTTCGGTTCAACTTGTCTGCAAGCTATTAGCGCACCCATTAAAATTGTCATTTGATTATTAAAATTAGATTCGTAGTAGCCAGTAAGCTGTCTTTGGTCAAAAGTTGAAAATAATTTATATGGTCCACTTGTTTCCCCGTAATTTCCCATTATGAAATCCTCAACACTCGCAACCCAACCCAGTAATTCTTCAGACGCTTTCCCGTAAACACCGTGTGTCGTGTACTGTGAGTTGTTTTTAAAATTAAAAGCTTTTCCTTGTTTAATTAATTCTTCTAACATTTTTTTTGTTGTTGTGTGTCGCTTTGGATTTCGGAGCTAAGGACCGAACGATGTTGCGAGAATCCAGCTAACGTCATACTATGAACCTCGCAATACAATTTACAATTTTTTGTGTGGTGTTTTTGTTTCAATTTTTATTAATTCATAACCGTCATTCTGTCTCTCCTCAATAATTTTCATTAAGTATTTCTCATTTAAATTTGCATTAATCAATTGGCATAATTCTTTCCCAGCTACAGTAAATGCAATTTGATTGAATCGATACTCTTTTTGTTCACGTTTATGCGTGACTTTTATTTGATAAAAATCATTTCCAATAATCTGAACAAAAACATTTAATTGAGGAACTACTTTAATAATTTTAATCAGATTATCATTATCGTGAACTAATCCAGCATCACGGATTATCATTAAATCACTGTAACTTAACCCAAATTCATCAAGGGAGTTTTGTCCTTTTAATTTCCATATGTAACTTTTACTTGATGCTAATGAACATGCAATTTGAAATGTTTCAGCTTCTTTTCTTGAAATATTTGAAACGACTTCAAGAGTTCTGAAATTTATTGTTCCAGGACGAGAAACTTCAGTTGCAAGAATTTTTGCCCAAATTTCCCGCATATCTTCCTCTGAAACATCTTGTGCTTTGGCGAAAAATTTTGTTCTCCAATCATTATCTACAGGCTCTTCAGATACATTTTCGTCTAAATATTTGATAGATCTTTCAGCAATTTCCTCAATATTTATTTGCCTGTTTAATTCTTGATTAACTAACCTTTTTTTTGCTCTTTCTATCAATTCTATTTGTGCTTCGCCTTCAATTAAAATTTTTTTAGCTTCTGCTTTAGCAAGAGTTTCATTTTTGTATGCTACAGCATCTGCTTCTTTCCTAATAGCACGTGGTTTATATAAAGTTCCAATACCTTCACTTACAACTTCTATTAGTTTTGCTACGGCTTTACTCTCAAATTTAATTATGCTCATATCTTTATTCTAAATGCAACACAATATATTTATAGATCTAATAAACGTATATCTATACCCTCAAAATTTTTGGGTATAAATACAGATATATGTTAAGCTCTATACTTCAAAATACTGGCACCATACTACCTATCCTTGCTTTATATAAGACAAGGTGAAAATGTAAATTCCTTGATAGACAACTGTCAAAAACACTGACTTTATGTACGGGCATGTTAACAATGTAACTATTTCTGGACCAGATGGATGTAAAAATAGCATTTATTAAACTATTTTCAAATCATTTATTAAAAAAAAGAAGATCCAATAGGATGAAGAACTTCATTTGCTATTCTGGATTAACAGTAACGTTATAACCATCTTGAACGATAGTGTTCCCTGCACTCCATGCAACTTACCAGCGACCCCTTGATCCACCCCAATGGAACCGGACAGGTTCCGCTCCGTATCCCAACGGTTCGCGCTCCAGCCACTCCATGGCTTCCGTGGCTTCCGCAACCTCCGGAACACTCCGCTGCACCTCTCAGCCTGCCTCGACCCACCTAAACTGCCATTACACCTTCCCTGGTCCGGCTCCACCGTTCCAGCGAAGAGAGCGGATGGCTTTGCCGGGTTTGTCATTCCACTGCATCCCGAGGTGCGTTCCATTCCAAACCCCGCATGCGCCAATTTTGCCGGCGGGAGAGCTCCTTTCGTTCCGTTCAGTTCCTGAATCGCGGCGTCACTTCACTCGCTCCCCCGCAAAAGCCCTGATCAACCGTGGTGGACCGGACAGGTTTCCTAACAAGAAACAGAGCCCAAGGCGTTGCAAGCCCCTTGTCCTCTTTCCTGGTTTCTCTTTATATTTGTACCACCAACACTATGATATTATGAATAAGAATAAATATCAAGCCGAGGCTGACAGGATTGCAAGGGAACACCTTTACGATAGGGCTGATTTTGTGGGCGAATGGGAATCTTATACTGTTTATATCTCTTCGATGGACGGCGACGTGGTGCATATTATTGGTTTTCCCTATTTTTTTCTGTTTGACGCTGCCGGTAAATGTCGTGTAGTCATGATGCAGCCCGGCGTGGAGAAGGAGTGGTACAGCCTTATGGATATGGCATCCCGGCTCTTTGATGCCGACGAGATTTAGCGGCTGCCCTCAGATTTTGGTCCCCAAAATATAAACCTTAATTTGGTTGAAAGAATTATGAAGGACAAAAGAGAATAAGAAAGTAGTTATGTACTTGACGACAGGCAGGAAGGCGATTATCTATTCAGCGAATCAATTCGTTTAATGAGTTACCTATAACCTCTCCGCCTGCCTCTTCCCACCCAAACTGCAATGAACCCTTCCCTGTGCCGGCTCCGCCTTCACAAGGAAGAGAGCGGTATCGTCTTCACGCTGCTTCGCAGCGGGCACACCTTTCCACATCAGCGGAACGGAACTATTCCGCATCGCATCCCTACGGTAGCCGCTCCGGCCACTGCATTGCCTGCGCGACCTCCGGTCTGCTCCGCTCCACACTTCCTCAATGCTCCGCTCACCAGCAGCACAAACAAAGGCGAGCGTGCTCCTTCCGCTTCGCTCCATCCGCACACTCGCCCGCATCAATCCATGGATGGCATCCCGTAACATTCAAAAATTCCTGTTCAGACCAGTCACGTCAAATAAAAAAGATTGCAAAGGTAACCCCCGTTCCGTTCCTTGTAAAGGTCCTTCGGCCCTCCGGGTTCGCCCGGTAAAAATCTCCACCGCCGGGAAAGATGAGCCTTCGACGCATCTTCCCCAAGAAGGGGGCGGTTGTATTTTTACCGACTCAACTTTGACAAGCCCCGTCGCGGGGGCATGTAAAGCAGTCCTTTTTTATTTTTCTTTCTTTTTTCGGGTTTTTCTTTCTGTTTCTTTTTTCCGGAAACAATCATAAAAGGGGAGCGGTGCGCTGGTTCGACGCATTCCCGTTTGCCATCCTGATTTTGTAACTTTGTAGCGTCACACAAACAAACCTTGTGTTTAAGACTTGTAACTTGTAACCCGTGCCCATGCCCATCTATCCACCCAATATCAGATTCTCCGACTGCTGGTCATCAGTGGGAGGGATCACGTTCTACCACAGGAATGGGAAGTGCTACTGGCGGAGCAAGCCGGCCCCGGAGTTTCCCGGGACCCTGGGGCAGCTTGATCACCAGTCGGTGCACCTTCGCGCCTTGGCTGCCTGGCGGACCCTGGACCACTGGGTGCAGGTGCAATGGGCATCGTATGCCGGCGAGGTTGCGGCCCACCGGCCGCCGTTCCTGCATGAGAACCACATCAGCGGGTACAACCTGTTCGTGTCGGCATACCACGGGTTCGCGACGCTGGGGA
>JBAZIG010000098.1:0-5222 GCA_041651955.1 Minisyncoccota bacterium
GTCCGTTGGAACACATTTGATGAATCATTCCATCTCCGAAAGATATCAGCTCTATTACTGGCGAGAAGGAAATCAAGAAGTTGACTTTGTCTTGGAAAAAGGCGATAAGGTAATCGGGCTTGAAGTGAAAAGTGGGATGAAAGGAGCAAATGCAGGAATGGCTCTCTTTTCAGAAAAGTTTCATCCCGATAAGATTATGCTTGTTGGCACGGGCGGTATTCCTTATGAGGAGTTTTTGAAAATAAATCCAAAGGAATTGTTTTAACAAAATAATATCAATGTCAAACGAGTTAGAATCGTATGCCCGTGCTGGCGATCTATCTCACTATAGATGCTTAGGGATGTTCGACAATAATTGTTAGGATTCCTGATCATGAAACAGGGAAACATAATCAGCAACTCGAGCACCTGCAGCAGGGAATACTTGCTGTTGCATTTGATCTTGCTCCCGAGAAGTACCTTCTCCGACATGTTGAAACCTTTTAGCATATCCGTCAGGGTAAAAAGGGCACTGTTTGAATCTTCTTTCATGAAAAAATGCTGATATCTGATCAAATCGAGTTATTTTTGTATATCGGCAAAGGGCTGTTGGTTTTTTTGGTTTTAACGTTTAGATATACTAATAATCTGTGAATTACAGAATCCTATTTGCTGTTTTTTTTGCGATATTTTTACTTGCGAAACTTGAATCAATAATATCTTTATGGTTATATAGTACTTAGATGGTAAGTATAACTTTTCGAATCATACAGAGAAATTTGCAGATTAATTGATTTTTCATCTCACTTCATCTCACTTGTAAATTTTATAGATTATTTTTGTATTTTTGCTTCAAAATTAGAAGTTTATGTCTTCTTGATGAAAATAAATTGAATGTAAATTATAAATTTTAAAACGATAAATAATATTAATTGAATATGAAAAAATTAAAGTCGATTGGATTGACTATTTTAATGATCCTGATGCTTGTATTTGTGGTTTATAAGTTGTCAAATAAAGCGAAACCCGAAGAAAGTAAATTATTCCCTAACAGTACTATTAACGTAGGATATATGTCCGTTCCTCCCGGTTTCATTGTAGATCCTAACACCAAGGAGAAATCGGGAATTTTTAATGATGTGTTAGTAGAAATTGCTAAACGTAACGGCTTATCAATTAACTATAAAGAAGAGGTTGCCTGGGCTACAATGATTGAAACACTGAATGCCAACAGAGTAGATTTAATTGCTAATCAAGTGTGGGCTACACCAGAAAGACGGGCAAATGCTGATTTTAGCAAACCGATTTATTTCAGTCCAATCGGGATATTTGTAAGAGCTGATGATAATCGATTTGATACTGATTTTAGTAATATTAACGACCCTTCTGTTAAAATAGCAGCTCTTGATGGTGAAATAAATTTTTATATTGCTCAATCTGATTTTCCTAAGGCAGAATTGAAACCTCTGCCTAACAATGTTGACTTAGCTCAATTATTTATGGAAGTGGCCACAAAGAAAAAAGATGTATTTTTTGTGGATCCCATGTACGCCTACAACTACACTAAAAATAATCCAGGCCAATTAAAAAACATAGCTATCAATTCGCCGATTAGAAATTATCCTAATGCATACATGTATAAGAAAGGTAACGTGAAGCTTGGTGAGTTTCTTAATGATGAAATTGAAAAATTAATCAAGGACGGCTCATTAGACAGTATCATTAATAAATATTTGCCGTTTAAAGGCGCTCTAATAAGCGTTACCGATTCTTTAGCTATTGAAAAACAGTAAATATGTCAAACTTTTTTGAAATACTGGTTACATATAAAGAGGGATTTTTACTTGGTCTGAAAGTTACGCTAGAGTTGTGTCTGTTGGTTTGGAGTATTGGAATTATATTGGGTTCTTTGCTAGGAGTTTTAAGTGCTAAATACGATAAATCTTTCTTTGGAGATATGACAAAAACTGTATCGATGCTTATTTCAGGAGTTCCGGTTATTGTATTTTTATATTGGCTCTATTATCCATTGCAGCAACAACTAAATATTGATATACCTCCATTTAATATTGCGGTTTTTGCATTGTCTTTTGTGAATATATCTATGGTGGCTGACTTGGTGAAAAATGCAATAAAAGAACTTCCTAACCAGTACTATTTATCTGCAAAAGTTTCGGGTCTAAGCAGTAAAACATTTTTGATTAAAATTCAAATTCCATTAATTTTCAAACAATTAGTGGGGCCTGTTTTATTAGTACAAATTACGATGTTACATAGCTCAATTTTTGCCAGTTTAATTAATGTGGATGATATTTTTAGACAAATTCAAAGAATTAATGCAATAGTATACAAACCTATAGAGTTATATACGGCTTTAGCACTTTTTTTTATTACCATTACAACTCCATTAACATTATTAGCTAAGTATTTAAAGAAAAAATATGCACGAGATTATTCTGAAAGGTAAATTATGTTGAGCGGAAAAGAAATATATTTTGAGATAAACGGATTTGAGATTTTAAAAAAAGTTAGTTTGGAAGTCAAACCATCAACAATTTCATGTCTTATAGGCCCATCCGGAAGCGGTAAATCTTCAATAATAAATTGTTTATCCTTATTAAGTCTTCCTAAGGAAGGAATTGTAAGAATGGGGAATATAATTTACTTTGATGATAAAAATAAAGAAAACAATTTAAAGCTACCCTATCCAGATGTCACAGTTGTCTTCCAAGGTCTTTTTCTTTTTCCTCATTTAACAAATGAAAGGAATATTCTTCTTCCCTTACAGGAACTGCAAAAAGACACCTCTCGTTTTGATGAATTAATCGACAAATTAAAAATAAGGGATATACTAAAAAAATATCCCAATGAGTGTTCAGGAGGAGAAAGGCAGCGCGTAGCTTTGGCACGTCAGATTCTTTTAAGACCTAAATATTTGCTTTTAGATGAAGTTACTTCAGCCTTAGATATCGAAACAATACAGATCGTATCATCCATCCTTTTGGAGTTAAAAAACAAAGGTATGGGCATTCTACTTGCAACTCACATGATTAACCTTGCGAAATCAATAGGCGATTATTTCTATTTCATTGATCAAGGTAGAATAATTGAAACAGGAGACATTCAATTTTTAAATACTCCAAAAACTGAAAGATTAAAAGAATTTCTTCATTTTTCATAGACAATGACAAACAATAATAAAAAAAATATTGATTTTTTTGGTGGAGATATCGTATCAAATTTTGATGAAGTCCAAAAAGGATTAATGCCGGGTCATGATCTTATTTTTCAAACAATGGAAGATGTCATATCTTTCCATTTTAAAAGACAAGAGAGTGTTGATGGTTGGATTTTGGATGTTGGAGCGGGTACCGGAAACGATTCAATGAGAGTTTTACAGATTACTGAAAAAAAAGTTGATAAAACCGATGAAATCATTGCAAAATTCAAAGACATGAGGATTTTAGCCATTGATTCATCAACAGATATGAAAAATGAATTCGTGAATAAATTCACACAATTATTTCCTGAAAAAACAGATGGATTTGAATATTTAAATAAAGATATCACAGCTATTACGAATGATTTTATCCGAGAAAAGAAATATTCCAATAAATGTAAAATAGCGTTATCAGGTTATACATTACACCATTTTCATACTGATGAGAAAAGGGAAATATATCAAATGATGTATGATTTTCTAGAGCCAGGAGGGCTTTTACTAAATATCGATTTGTTTACTTTTGAAAGTAATAAAATTAGACAAGATGCTCATAACTTTGATATTAATTATATAAAGGATAATATTAATGACAAGACAGTAAAAGATAAATGGATTAAACATTATCAAAACGAAGCTGAAAGTGAAAGTCATAACGCATTGGACCCGGTGGAAGTCCAAATTGATATCCTGAAAGAAATAGGTTTCGTTGACGTAGAATGTGTATTTCGCTATTGGCAGCAAGGAGTTATTAGGGCTACTAAACCTACAGAAGCAGAAAAACCTGAAAGACACTCACTTATCTATTTGGAGAATTCACTAAAGATTAAGAATGTGATTGTAAAAAATGAAACTAATCTTAATACAACTATTCAATCTTTAGATAAAGACTTTAAAGAAAAAATTAAAGAAGAACTAGGAGTTATAGCCGTAGGTGTTTCTATTCTGTCAAAAGCAGATGAAGACGTGCGATTTTTAATTGAATCTGAAGTTACAGATATTAAAGCACTGGGAATCAAAATTAACAATAAACACAATTTTAGCATATCCCATAAAGGTATTGGAGTTTATGACGACTTCATTAACTTTCTGTATTACATCGGAAGGGGGAGTTCAATAAAATATCCTGAATATTTAAATAGGATTAAAGAAGTGGATAAAAATACCTTCGAAAACAACATCCAGAAAAATATTAGAGAAAAATATGAAACTCTTCATATTTCAGCGGGAGAGATTATGCTGTTTACTCTTGTTTGGAGATATATAATTGGAAAAATTTTAACTGAAGAAACAATTAAAGAATTAACTAAATATATCAACAACCAAACAGGAACATATAAAAATCCATTTAATAAAGATAACAATGAATACTACCTTATTGAAAAAATCAAAGAAATTAAAAATCAAGAAAAGAAAAATACACATGAAAAAAGCATTTTAGAAGCTTGGGGTTTATTTTTGTCCACATTAAGTAATACTCATAATATTGATAAAGAGTTTGGGATAGAAGTAGGGAACTTAAATAAAAACAAAAATAGAGAGGCATTAGTTGAATATGCTAAGGTTTTGTTTAACAATAGTTCTTTATCATATATGGATGAGGATTTGGATCGTTTTATTAGATCTATATTGAAAGATTTTGCTGAAAAATTAGGTTTTAAAGATAATCCAACTGCAAATCCAACAGCATTTTTAGGTAGAATGCATGAACATGCAAGGGTGCCAATTATGCCATTTTATTTTTTAATGTTAGGTGATGAAAAAAAAGAATTGAAAGAACAAATTGTTTTTCCATTGTTACACACCTTCTCAAAAGAAAACACCATGTATCCGTACAGAGATAGTGAGGGCAATGAGCATCAAGAGTCAGCTGTAATTCATGCTATATGGGTAGTGAAACCTATCAAAGAAATTAATAACACAGAAGAACAGCCTTGGTATAGCGGAAAATTTTCATTTACAAACTATATCAAAGTGTTGCATGATTTGTCTCAATCTGTATGCTTACCTATCATTGATGAGT